>JAKBCJ010000157.1 GCA_021807975.1 Pseudomonadota bacterium
GCGAGGGCGACACTCAGTTCCGTGGCATCGCGGCCGGACCCGTCCGCGCGGCCTTCCCGCCAGGATGCGACGTCCTTGCGCAGTTGGTCCTTCATCGCGTCGGCCTCGTCGGGCTGCGTGGCATCGAAACTCGGATCGCTCGCGGTTGCTGCGCTCATGAAGTGGGTCCTTTTTGCAGGCTGCGGATGTCGGCGGAATCAGGCCAGTGGCGGATGCCAGTGGTCCTTAAACAAGGCGGTAGAGCGAGGAAGGTCAGTCCAGGCTGACGACAGGGGCTGTCCGAGACAGGCACGCGGCGAAATACCGCACTAAACCGTGACTTATATGCGCATGATTCCGCGAAAATACAAGTCCGCCATGAACGACCTCTTGGCGAGGCGCCGTAGCAGGCTCTGTGGAAAGAAAAGCCGAAATGACGGTTACAAGTTTATCCAGCCCCGCCCCTTATGCCTCTTCGAACGCAGCGGGAAGCCGTCCAGCCTTGAAAATGATGGTTGGCTCGTCGTCGTAGTCGCCCAGTTCCGCATCGCCCGAGGTCGAAAACGCCACCACGCCGGCGCGTAAGGCAACCAGGTCCTCGGCGCGTTTGCGGGCGACTTCCAGAGAGCGGCAGCGAACCGGAGTATCGGCCGTCAATCGCGTGCCTTTTCCAGACTTGAATGCCTGCACGAGATAAAGTGTCTCACGCGCCATGAATGCGTTTTCCTAATGTCAGTACCGCAGCCCAAACCTCACGCCTGGACTAAAACCCGTTTGGCAACAACGAATAGCATGCGTATCCGAGTCGGCTACGAAATCGTCGGACCTGCCGGGCGGACCCGGTTCGCCAGCACCGCCGTCGTCAACGACGCGGGCCTGCCGACCCCATCGGCAACACGTTCGGGCCGAATACCCTGGTCAGTTTCAAGGTGGTCGCGGACGAGGAAAACCCGCCGGCCGGATAACACCGCCGCGCCGTCTGCCTCGCCCTTGGCACATCCGCCTGCCGGCGCTACACCGGACGGATAATCGCGCTTTCAGGAAACGCCTCGCATGATCAACAAGATCGTCCAGTCCATGGCCGACGCTATGGACGGCATCAAAGATGGGTCCGTCGTCCTCCTCGGCGGCTTCGGTTCGGTGGGCCAGCCCAATGCCTTGATCGACGGGCTGATCGAACACGGCGCCAAAGACCTGACCGTCGCCTGCAACAATGCCGGCGCCGGCCATGTCGGTCTCGCCCGGCTGATGGAACTCGGGCGTGTCCGCAAGATCATCTGCTCGTTCCCGCGCAGCTCCGACCCCGTGGTCTTCGAAACCCTGTACCGCGCCGGCAAGATCGAGCTGGAGATCGTCCCCCAAGGCACCCTGGCCGAACGCATGCGGGCGGCGGGTGCTGGCGTGCCGGCGTTCTTCACCGCGACCGGTGTCGGCACCAAGATGGCCGTCGGCAAGGAACACCGGGAGATCGGCGGACGCACGTATATCCTGGAGCAGGCTCTGCATGGCGACATCGGACTGGTCGAAGCGTGGGAGGCCGACCGCTGGGGCAACCTGACCTTCAAGCAGGCGGGCCGGAACTTCAACCCGGTCTGCGCCATGGCCTCCGCCCTGACGATCGTCCAGTCCCAGCATATCCGCGAACTGGGGCAGATCGACCCGGACCATGTCGTGACCCCCGGTATCTTCGTGGACCGTGTGCTGCACGTCCCCTATGGCGACCCTTCCGGCTTTTGATCAGGAGACCCCGAAAATGTCCTCCACCGAACTCGCCTTCAAGCCGTTCAGCCGCCAGCAGATGGCGCAGCGCGCCGCCGCCGACATCCCCGAGGGTTGGTATGTCAACCTGGGCATCGGCATTCCGACCATGATCTCCGACTACGTGCCGATGGACCGGGAGGTGATCTTCCACTCCGAAAACGGTGTGCTCGGCATGGGGCCAGCCCCGGAGAAGGACAAGATCGAGCCCTGGCTGATCAACGCCGGCAAGCAATACGTCACGATGCGCGCGGGCGGCAGCTTCTGCCATCATGCCGACAGCTTTTCGATGATCCGCGGCGGACATCTGGATCTGTGCGTGCTGGGCGCGTTCCAGGTCGCCGCCAACGGCGACATCGCCAACTGGGCGACCAGCGAGAACGACACCGCCCCCGCCGTTGGCGGCGCGATGGACCTCGCGGCCGGTGCCAAACGGCTTTGGGTGCTGATGGAACACACGACCAAGGACGGCAGCGCGAAGCTGGTGACGAGATGCACCTATCCGCTGACCGCCCCGGGCGCGGTGAAGCGGGTTTACACCAACCTCGCGACACTTGACGTGACGGAGCGTGGCTTCGTCGTGCTGGGCATGGCCCCCGGCCTGTCGTTTGAGGATTTGCAGGCACGCACCGAAGCCAAACTGCACCTTCCAGCCTGACAGCGGAGCCGCACCCATGACCGAGGATCGCGGCGAAAGCCTGCGCATGATCCGCGACAGCGCGGCCGGCATCGCGCCGCGTACCGGGGATTTCCGCCGCATCCGGGCGCTGCGGTTCACCGAACCGGGCTTCGACCGGGCGGTGTTCCGCGAAATGTGCCAGATGGGCTGGCTGGGGCTGACGATCCCCGAGGATGCGGGCGGGTCGGGCCTGGGTGTCAGCGAATTCTGCGCGCTGGCCGAGGAACTCGGCGCCTCTCTGGTGCCTGAACCATTGATCGGGGCGGCAATGGCGGCGCGGCTGTTGCCGGCGGATCGCCTGGATGCGGTGTTGTCGGGCGATCGGATCGTGCTGCCGGCGTGGCAGGAAGCGCCTCACAGCCTGGATGTCGCGGCCGGCGGCACAACGCTGTCGCATGGCAAGGTCACAGGCAAGAAGCTGTTCGTCGGGATGGCCGCCGGGGCGGACGCTTTTCTGGTCACCACGAAAAGCGGCCCGGCGCTGGTGGAACGCGACGCGCCCGGTGTGCATCTGGAACTGACCCGGACGCAGGACGGCGGGAATAGCGGCACGTTGGTGCTGAATAGCGCGCCCGCCGAAGCAATCGTTGGCGATGCGGAGGCGGCCCTGGAAACCGCGATCATGGCGACCAGCGCCTATTTGCTGGGTGTTATGGACCGGGTGTTCGGAATCACAATGGAATACCTGCGTACCCGCGAGCAGTTCGGCAAGAAAATCGGCTCCTTCCAGGCGCTGCAGCACCGGTCCGCGGACCTGAAGATTCAGATCGCGCTGACCCGGGCGACGGTCGAAGCCGCGGCGCTGATCCAGGATACCGCACCGGACCAAGCCACGCGCATGGCCGCGGCATCGCGCGCCAAGGCCCGGGCCTCTGACGCCGCCAGTCTGGTGACGCGGGGATGTATCCAGTTGCACGGCGGAATCGGCTACACCGACGCCGCCGACCCGGGATTGTTTCTACGCAAGACCATGGTGCTGGCGCCATCCTTCGGATCAGCCGCATTGCACCGGGCGCGGTTCCGCTCGCTGGCGCCGGAGTCGGACGAAGACTAGCCGGCGACCGGCCTCAGCGGGCTCACACGCTCGGGATCAGCGAAGCGACTGCCCGCGGTTCGGCTTAGCGAGATCGACGGGCGATCGACCCAACGCTCGAACAGCACGGCGATCGCCAGACTGACGGCGAGTCCGGCGGTACCTGTTATCGCGACGCGCAGGTCATACGGCAGGGTGTCGCCAAGCCGGTTGAACACCAGCGCGATGCCGGTGGCCAGAACCGGATAGTGGGTCAAATACAGGCTGAACGAAATTTTCCCCAGCCACCGAGGGGTCGGGCGGTTGAGAAGCCGTTGCACGGCGGGCAGGTAAACCAGCCCGGCGAAGACCAGTAAGGCCCCCGTCATTGACTGCAGGACACCCGCATCGCCCGGGAGTCCGAGCAAGGGCGACGGCAGTAACGTCCAAACCGCCGCCACCGGAGCGACTGTTTTCACGCTGCACAGCAGGATGCCAGCAAGCAAAAGGGCAGAACCCGCCACCGCGCGACGAGGCCGCGGGGCGCGAGGCCGCAAACCATCGGCGGCCAGATGTCCGACGATGAACATGACCAGAGGGCTGAGTACCAAAGCACATCCCAGAATCGCGCAAGCCGCCCGGTATGCGCCGCGGCTTGCACGGGCTTTCAACGCCACCAGCAGCATGATCACCAACGACC
The DNA here is from genome assembly GCA_021807975.1 of Pseudomonadota bacterium. GTDB lineage: Bacteria > Pseudomonadota > Alphaproteobacteria > Acetobacterales > Acetobacteraceae > Rhodopila. The sequence continues at coordinate 4,129 of JAKBCJ010000157.1, forward strand.
CGGCGAATTCGATATGCAGCGTCCACAGCGGGACGTCGAACCCAAGCGACAAAGGCGTGAGGGCGATTGGCCAGCGCAGCCAGCCGGGCATCAGGCTGGATCCGTCGTAGCCGGTCAACAATCCCTCGAACACGATCTGGTGGACGATCGTGTAAATAGAGATTGTGCCGGGACCGATGTTTCTGAACCAACCGGAGCCGGAGCGCGCGCCCGCGACGGCGTGGGCATCGGGCAGCAACATAAACAAGGCCGCGGCCAACACGATAGCCGCGGACATCGGCAGTCCAAGGCGGATCAGCCTGCGCAGTATCGCCGAAGGAAAGCCGAATGTGGTCGAGGAGAAAGCCCGGGTCAGGACAACGCCGCTCATGATGAAGAAAAGATAAACCGCGGAATGCCCGTCGTAGGCATAAGCCAGCGGGATGCCGGCAAGGCTCGCCGCGCCCAGTTCGCCGACGGACTGCGGATATGCGATCGCGACAGCCGGCAGGAAGGCGAAGACATAGTGCATCAGCACGACCTGCATGGCGGCACACCCGCGCAGCCCGTCGAGCCAGCCAAGCCGCGATGGGTCGGGAGCACGATCCGCCATTGGCCGTCCTGTTGTGTTGCACCGCCATGATACCGGATAAAAGTTACAAGCCGGTATCGACGTGGCACCCGCCGGCCGATGAACCGTCAAAGCACCCGGATTGCCTGCTCCGGCAAATCCGCCAGCATCTGCCGGGCCGTTCGCCCCAGCACCGGATGCACCCACTCCGGCGCGACATCGGCCAGCGGCGCCAGCACGAACGCGCGCAGATGTGCCCGCGGATGCGGCAGGACCGGATCGGGTTCGGATCGCACCATCGACCCGATGGCGACGATATCCAGGTCCAGTGTCCGGGCCGCGTTGGGAACGCTGCGCTGCCGGCCGCAACGCGCCTCGATATCCATCAGATGCCCCAGCAGCACCGCCGGATCGACCGCTTGCCCCGGTTCCGCCAGCAACGCGGCGACGCCGTTGACGTAATCGGGCTGTTCCGAAGCGGGAATCGGGGCGGTCGCATACCAGCGGGACAAGCCGTTCAGGCGCAAGCCCGGCAAACCGCCCAGCATCGCGACGGCGCGGCGGCAGGTTTCCAATGCGGGCGTGCCATCCGGAGCGGGCAAATTGGCTCCCACGGCGATCAGGACTATACAGCCGCTCGCCGTGGCCTTACCGTTTCTATGTTCACAAAATTGTCTCATGGCCTTAGTGATCGCCGTTCCGATTTAGCTGGGCGTTTCCGCCCAATACATTTGCAACCATTTCCGCAGGGTTAAAGCCGATGCCTTTTCTGCCCAACGAACGTGTCGCTCTTTTTATCGACGGTGCCAATCTTTACTCCGCCTCGCGCAATCTGGGTTTCGATGTCGATTACCGCAACTTGCTGGAATATTTCCGCAAAAAGGCGAACGTCATCCGAGCCTACTATTACTCGGCTGTGCTGGAGACGGAGGAATACTCGCCGCTGAAGCCGTTGACCGACTGGCTGGCTTATAACGGCTACGCGCTGGTGACGAAGCCGGCCAAGGAATTCACCGACGCCGCCGGCCGCCGCCGGGTAAAGGGCAACATGGACATCGAGATCGCGGTGGACATGCTGGAACTGGCCGACAAGATCGATCACATCGTGTTGTTCAGCGGCGACTCCGATTTTCGCCGCCTGATCGAGGCGGTGCAGCGCAAGGGCGTTCGGGTGTCCGTCGTCTCGTCCGTGCGCACCAGCCCGCCGATGGTGGCCGACGAGCTGCGCCGGCAATGCGACGTATTCCTTGAACTGGCGGAGATCGCGCCTGAATTCACCCGGCGCCAGACCGAACCGCGCCACCGCCCGGCGGGCGTGCGCGGCACCCCGGCGGAACCCTATGCCGACCCGGAGGATGCCCGCTAAGGATACGCGGCGACATAAGCGGTTCATTTGACGGGAGCCGTCGGCGTCTCATCGTCATGACGGGCCCTACTGGCCGCGTGTTCATCGGACCGGTTATTTCCAGGCGAACCCTAACGACGCGCGCGGCCCCGGGGCTGCCGTTTCGGTCGCGCGGCATCACTGTATGCAGCTCGCCGCTCGGTGCGCCCCGCACATAGAAGCGACGGGCGGACTCGGTTTTGCCTCGCCAGATCGACTCAGTCCGAATTCGCCGCCGCCTGCTCTTGGAACCAACGCCAAGGGATGTGAAGATCGTTCCCGCACACAGAATCGGAGGAAACAATGGCACTTCTCGAAGGTAAGGTCGGCATCATCACGGGTGCGGCGTCCGGAATCGGCGCGGCGACAGCGCGCACGTTGGCGAGGGAGGGCGCGAAACTCGTCCTGACCGATATCGACGACACCGCCGGCCTGGCACTGGCCGAGGAACTGGGCGCGGTGTACCTGCACCTGGACGTGTCAGAAGAAGACGGCTGGCCCGGCGTCATCGCCGCTGCCGAGAAACTCGGGCGGCTGGACATCATGGTCGCCAACGCCGGCATCGGTATCATGGGCACCGCCATCGACATGTCGCTGAAGGACTGGCGCCGCCAAATGGCGATCAACGTCGATGGTGTGTTCCTGTCGGTCAAATACTGCATCCCGGCGATGCGGCGCGCCGGCAACGGCGGGTCGATCATCATGCTGTCGTCGATCGCCGGCCTGCGCGGTTCGGTCGGTTTGGCCGGCTACAGCGCGAGCAAGGGCGCGGTAAGGCTGTTCGCCAAGTCGATGGCGCTGGAGTGCGCGCAGGCCGGCGACGGGATCAGGGTCAACTCTGTCCATCCCGGCATCATCGCCACCCCGATCTGGACCAAAATTCCCGCTCGGTCGAACGCCCCGATCGACCCGTATGCGATGGCCGCCGCCACCGTGCCGCTGGGTAAGGCCGGCGAGGCTGCAGAAATCGCCGACGGAATCCTGTTCCTGGCCTCCGACCTGTCCAGCCATGTGACCGGATCGGAACTGGTGATCGACGGCGGCCTCACTGCCGGCCGGGCAACGCGCATGGTGCAATGAGGCTTTTCGAGATCGCAGCGGCCGTCGCCTATCCGGATCACACCGTCACCATCTCCTGGAGCGACGGTGTGTCCGGGACCATCGATTTTCTGCCGATCATCGATCGGGGCGGCTGGTTCACCCCATTGCGGGAGGGCGACATTTTCGCGGCCACGATGGTGCTTCTGCCCGATGGGGCAGGCATCACCTGGCCGGAGGAAATCGACTATTCCGCCGATTTCCTCCGGCGTGTGGCGTTTCCGAACGGACTGCCCGGCTAAGCGGAGGCGGCGTACACGGCTGACTCGAACGCCGTGAACGCAGCCACCGCTTTGGCATCGTAGAACGGCAGAACCTGCGTGGCATACACGCCGGCAATTTGACGCACCGGATCGATCCAGTAATAGGAATTCGCCAGACCGGCCCAGGCGAGGCTGCCGGCGGAACGCCCCCCGGGCATCGGTTCGGGGTTGATCAGGAAGCTAAGCCCCCACTTCATGCCATCGACGAAATCGACATCGTTTGTCGCCCAAGGGATGGCGGTCTTCATCGGGTTGCATACCAGATCGCCCATATTGTTCCGCGACATCGTCGCCACGGTTTCCGGCCGCAGCACCCGAACGCCGTTCAACGCGCCGCCATGCATGATCATCCGGGCAAATTTCAGATAGTCGCCGACGGTCGAATACAAACCGCCACCGCCCATGTGAAACTCCGGCGATTGCGGAATTTCGGTGTCGGTGGACACCAGCCCCTCGGGTCCGCGGGCATGGATCTTGGCCAGACGCTGGCGCTGCGCGTCGCCGATCTTGAACCCCGTGTCGTTCATGCCGAGCGGGGCCAGAAGGTGATCCTGCATGTATTGATCCAGGGTCTTGCCCGACACCGCCTCGACCGCCTTGCCCGCCCAGTCGATAGAGATACCGTACTCCCACCTGTCGCCCGGATCGAACGCCAGCGGCAGCGTCAGGGCTGCGTTCTGGCATGAAATAATCCCCGGCGTGCCGGTTACTTCCATGTATCGGACAATGTCCGCGTTCCACATATCGTAAGCGAAACCGGACGAGTGGGTCAGCAGGTGCCGCAGAGTGACCGCGCGTTTCGGAGCGCGCAGAATCGGTTTTCCGGCGGCATCAAATCCGTCCAGCACCTTCACCGAACCCAGTTCCGGCAGCACCGGCGCGATGTCGTCATCCAGAGACAGCTTACCTTGTTCCACCAACTGCATGGCACAGGCGCCCGTGATGGCTTTGGTCATCGACGCGATCCAAACCACCGTATCGGCGGTCATTGGCGCGCCGGTCTTCATGTCCCGTGTGCCGAAGCCGCCTTGGAAAATCACGCCATCGGCGTTGGCCGCCGCGGCGGCTATACCGGGCACGTCCCCGGAGTCAGCCGCCTGGCGCAGTACGGCGTCGATTGCCCGCGTATCGATCATTGGTTCCTCCCGTTTTCAGCGCGGCAGGGTAGCCGGATCGGGGGCCGGTTCGTCAATGTCCCATTCCAGCCGGCATCGAACGGGATTGGGCGGTCAGTCCGATTTCCCCGCGGCGCTGGCGTTGGCCTTCATCCACGCCTTAATAGGCTTCCACGGGCCAAATCGGTGTTGAGTGGCGGAAAACGGCCCGATAAACGGCCCGAATCCGGCATCGACCGGCTTGCGCGAACGGTCCGGGAAATCCGCGTCGAGCCCGGCCTGATGCGGGCGCGGTTGGCTGATCACGAAAGCGGCCACATCGAATGCATCGGCTTCCGAAACAACGGGCGCGGCGAACGTCGTGCCAAGCGGCATGTTCGCGTGGGCGAACCGGGCCAATGTAATTGCCCGGTTCATGCCCGCGCCGTCGTTGAAGCTGTCCGGTCCCCACAGCGGCGGATATTGATACCGCCGGCCGGCGGCTTTTGCATCTTCTGGCGCCAGACGCAGCCCCTGGCCGTCGGCACCGTGACAGGCGGAACAGATTTGGGTGAATACAGCCTTGCCGCGCACCGGGTCGGCCGCCCGATCCGGCAACGGCAGCGGCGGCGTGCCCCGCCCGTCCAGAGACTGCCCCACCGGTTCCCCGGCGCTGATAAAGCGGATGTAGGCCAGGATGGACTTCATTTCTTTCCCGTCCACCGGCAGCGGCTTGCCGTTCAGGCTGCGCCGCATGCAGCCATTGATCCGCCCGTCCAGGGTCTGCACGTCATTTTCGCGCGCGCGATAGGCCGGGAAAACCCCCCAGACGCCGGCAAGCGGCAAAGCGAAGCGCTGGATGCCGCCGCCCAGATGGCATGACTGGCAGTCCAAGCCGCTGCCGCTGTAACGCATCGCCGGGTCGGGCGCGTCGGGGCCGATCAAGGACGACGATTTCATGACCAGATCGCGCCCGTAACGCACGGTTCGGCCAAAGGCATCGTCGGGCAATGTATTCGGGTCCGGGACCGTCCATGCCGGCTGGGCACAGACCACTCCGACGAACAGCAGCGACATAACAGCGGCCGACAGCACCCGCTTCAGCATAACCACTACCCTTCGATGGAGCAGCCAAGTCGCCCGGCAGCAGGCATTCTTTCGCCGGGACTGGTTAGCTTGCTCATTTTTCCAATACATTGGTAACCGAAAATTGA
>JAKBCJ010000158.1 GCA_021807975.1 Pseudomonadota bacterium
GCTCGATCTCCTCCAGCCCCTTGCGGCCGCGCCAGGGATCGACCATCGCCCAGCCCGGCAGGAACACATCCGGGTAGTCGCGGGTCAGCGCGGCCAGGTCTTCGTTGGAGTAACGGCCGCCCGCGGCGCCATGTTCAGCATCCCACGCGATCGGGATGGCCAGCGCATCGTCGCGGCGGAAATCCTCGGCGATCTGGCTGTCCGGCCGGGCCGCGAACTTGCCTTTGAACATGCGCTGGGCGGCGGGCATGAACGGCGCGCTGGCCTCCACATAGGCCGGGTTCATCGGATGGACGTGGACGTCGATGGCACGCACGGCGTGTTCCTCCTGTTATGGCGCGGTCATGGCCGGCAGCGCTTCTATCCAGCTTTGGCGCGCGGCGTCGATGGTGGCACGATCCGCGATCAGGACAAGCCGCGAATTGCGTCCTCCGGCGGGCCACGCATCCAGTTCGACCGGCGCGTTCAGCACATGATGCACGCCCTGCACGATCACGGGGCCGGCGCATCCGTCGATATCCAGCATTCCCTTCACCCGCAGCAACTGTTCCGCATGACCGAGCCGGACACCACGCAACCAGGCCTCGAACGGCCGCCACAGCAGCGCGCCATCGGCGGTCAGCGAGACCGAGGCGAACCGCCCGGCATGATCCGGATCGCCGTCGTCGGCAAACAACACCGATCGCGACACCGCCGGCGCATCGGGATCGAGGAACGACGGTGGGAATAACACGGCGGCATCGGCCACCCCGTGATCCGCCCGCAGGAGAGGCGCCACCGGGTTGTGGTCCCGCACCGCGCGGCCAACGGCGTCGGCGTCGGCAACATCCCCCTTGGTCAGCACCAGCCGGTCCGCCAGGGCCACCTGCTTGCGGGTTTCCGGATGGCGCGCCAACTGCATGGCGCCGAACTGCGCATCGACCGTCGTGACGATCGTCTCCAGCCGGAACACCCCCGACATCACCGGATTGCGCAAAATGGCCTGGGCGATCGGGGCCGGGTCAGACAGTCCCGAGGGCTCGATGATCAGCCGATCGAACCGAGGCACCTCGCCGCCCTGCCGCCGGCTGAACAGCCGCATGACGGCGTCTTCCATGTCGCCGGCCAGGTTGCAGCACAGGCAGCCATTGGCCAGGACGACGGTCTTGTCGCCGCCATGGTCGATCAGGTCGCGATCCAGCGGCACCGCGCCGAATTCATTCACCGCGACGGCGGTGCCGGCCATGCGGGGGTCCTTCAGCAACGCGTTGATCAGCGTCGTCTTACCGCTGCCCAGGAAACCGCTCAGCAACACAACGGGGATCCGCGCTCGGTCGGACGCCTGAGTCAAAAAGCCAAACCGCTTCACCCACAGCCTCCGCCGCATGCCACGCCCCGCCGACGCGCGATAACACTGACGCCCGGTATTGGGGACTCTTAATTCGGATGGCGGGGACTTTCGCGAGCAAGTAAGACTCTGACGCAGATCAGCAAGGCGATGCCGCAAATTGCGTGGATGGAGCGGTTCACACGGCCTTGGCCGTGCGCCTGATGTCACGTCGCTTCGTGCCGAAGGTCTCAGGTAGCCGCTGCGCGGGCATGGTGGGCCTCGTTCAGGCATCGACAGCTTTCAAACCAAACAGCAGCACAGGTTTGATGGAGGAATGTCCAGATTGTGTGACAGCCTCGAACGCCCGCCATAACGATGGATGGCGGGCGTTATTCGCCAGGCGGCCTGTTTGTGTCGCCGCGTGTCCTTACCGAACCCGAACCGGCACCGCTTCCGGCTGCATCGGCGCCACCAGGGCGATTTCCTCCAACGAGCGATGGTTGGTCCTCGGCCCCCACATCGCGATCGACAGCACCACCACCGCCATCGCGCTGGCCACGAACATGAACACCCCGGGCACGCCGAAATGTTGCAGGATCGCGGCGATGAAGAAGCCGGTGAAAATCGTGCTGAACCGGCTCCAGGAGTAAACAAAACCGACCGCGGTCGCGCGTATCCGCGTCGGAAACAGCTCCGCCTGATAGTTATGCGCCGAGAACGACAGCCATGCGTTCATCATGGTCTGGAAGGTGCCGATGATGATCAGCGGCACCGCCTCGGTCTGGAAAGAGAACGCGATGCCGAACGCGGCAATCCCGATGCATGACAGGCACACCTGCCACTTCCGCTCGATCCGGTCGGCGAACAGCGTGCTGACCAGCGGGAACAGCGGATAGGCGAACGCGATGATGAAGGAGTACTCCAGCGTCTGCGAAACATGGATTCCCTTGGCGATCAGCAGAGTGGGCACCCAGTTCGCGAACCCGTAAAACCCGATCGTCTGGCAGAAATTGGCCACCGACAGCATGATCGTCCGGCCGCGGTAGGTGGGGTTGAATATCTCCGCCAGCGTGCCTTTGCGCGGATCCTCCGCCACCGGCGCATCCGGCAGGGGCAGCGTGCCGCCACATTCCCTGGCGACCCGGGCCTCGATCGCGCTCATGACCTTGTCGGCTTCCGCCACACGGCCCTGCTGCGCCAGCCAGCGCGGCGATTCCGGCAGTTTCAGGCGGACAAACCACACGATCAGCGCGCCGACGGACCCGATGATCACCACCCAGCGCCAGCCGGACAGGCCCAACGGCGCGGTCGGATTCAGCAGCCACGCCAGCAGGCCAACCACCGGAACCGGAATGAACCCGATCGACTGCTGCACCGCGAAGGTCCGCCCGCGTGCGCGCTTGGGCACCAGTTCGGAGATAAACGTATCGACCGTAACCAGTTCCACACCGATGCCGATGCCCGCGATCATACGCCAGAGGTTGATGCCGCCCGCCGTGGTCTGGAACGCCATGATCAGCGTCGCGACGCAGTACCAAACCAGGGAATAGGTGAACACCGTCCGCCGCCCGAAACGATCGGCCGCCCGGGTGAAGAACATCGTGCCGATGAACAAACCCGTGAACAACGCCGCGATGAACGACGCCAGCCCGGTAAAGCCAAACAGCGATACAGTCGTTGGCGTGAAAATCTTGTCGGCGAACATTCCCGGCGCGATCGACCCGGTCAGGAAAATGGCATAGGTGTCAAACCATCCGCCCAGCGATATCAGCAGCACCAGCATCCACATGTGGCGCGTCATCGGTAGCCGATCCAACCGGGCGGTGATCTCCGCCGCCGGCGTGGCGATTAAGGTCGAAGCCATGGCAATCCTCCCTGATGCGTGTCTTTGCACGCTTGGATTTGACTTTAGGCTGCCGTCTTATCGGGGGTTCCGGACCTCCCGGATCGAAGTCTGCGCACAAGCTGACGCCGCGGTCCAGACCGGTGCGGTCCAGACTGGCGTCAGTTTCAGCAGGGGACGAAGGCTACCGAGCGTTGGCGCTGGCTTCTGATCGCGTGGCACCGGATCGTGCCGCCAGCGCCGCTGCCATGAAGCCGTCCAGGTCGCCGTCCAGCACCGCGTCGGGGTTGCCCTTTTCCAGGCCGGTGCGCAGGTCTTTCACCAACTGGTAAGGCGCCAGCACGTAGTTGCGGATCTGGTGCCCCCAGCCGATATCGGTCTTGGCGTTTTCCTGCGCCGCCGTCAGCGCCTCGCGCCGCTGCAACTCCGCTTCGTACAGGCGGGCCTTCAGCATATCCATGGCCATCGCGCGGTTGCGGTGCTGGGAGCGGTCGGTCTGACACGCCACGATGATGCCGCTGGGAACATGCGTGATACGGATCGCACTTTCCGTCTTGTTCACATGCTGCCCGCCCGCGCCCGATGCGCGATAGGTATCGACCTTCAGATCGCTTTCGTTGATTTCGATTTCGATCGAATCATCCACAACCGGGTACACCCAGACCGACGCGAAACTGGTCTGCCGCCGGGCGTTCGAATCGAACGGGCTGATCCGTACCAGACGGTGTACCCCGCCCTCGGTCTTCAGCCAGCCATAGGCGTTCGGGCCGCTGACCTGTAGCGTCGCCGACTTGATCCCCGCCTGCTCGCCTTCGCTTTCCTCCAGCAACTGCACTTTGTAGCCGTGCTGTTCCGCCCAGCGCATGTACATGCGCATCAGCATCTGTGCCCAGTCCTGTGCCTCGGTCCCGCCGGCGCCGGAGTTCAGTTCGATATAGCAGTCGTTGGCATCGGCCTCACCGGACAGCAGGCTTTCGATCTCCCGCCGCTTGGCTTCATCGGCGGCGGCCCGCAACTGCGCCATCGCCTCGTCGACCATGGCGGTGTCGCCATCGGCCTCCGCCATGCCGATCAGTTCCAGCGCGTCGGAGACATCAGCCTCCAGCTTCAGCACGCCTTCCATCGCCGAGGCGATCTGGTTCCGCTCGCGCATCAGCTTCTGCGCGGCGGCGGCGTCGTTCCACAGCGCCGGGTCTTCGGCGCGGTTGTTCAGTTCGGCCAGCCGGCCTTCGGCGGCATCCCAGTCAAAGATGCCTCCTCAGCAGCGCGACGCACTGCTTGATCTGATCGTTGAGGGCGTCGGATTCAGCGGACATATCTAAACAGATGCTCTTCGGAAGGGGCCGGTCAATACAACCCGCCCATGCTGTTATCAACCCCGCCATGCACGATCGGCGCGGGCGCGGGCGTTCCATCGGGTGCGGGGGCGCTGGCCACGCCCGCTGCGCCGCCAATGGGGGCGCCAACAGGGGCGGAGGCACCTGGAATCTGGCCGTCCTTGAACGCGTCCGTCACCATCCCCGAACCACTGTCCCACTGCGCCATTGTCACGCCCGCCGGCATCGGGAAAGTCAGCACCGGGCGTCCGGCAAGTGCCTTCGCCATGAAGTCGTGCCAGATAGGGGCCGCGACCGAGCCGCCGGTTTCGTTGTTACCCAAGGTCGCGGGGGTGTCGAAGCCGACCCACACCACGGTCACCAGGTCGGGCGTGAAGCCGGAAAACCACGCGTCGGCGAAATCCTGACTCGTGCCGGTCTTGCCGGCGATCGGCCGGTTCAAACCCCTGCCGGCGGCAACGCCGGTGCCGCGCTGCACGACGCCCTGCATCATGGTGATCAACTGGAACACGCTGTCCGGATCGGCGATCTGCGCCCGCCCATCGGCAAGATCCGGCGGCTGGGATGGATCGGCGCAATCGCCGCAAGCCAGACCAGACGTGCGAAAAACCACATGTCCGTCCGGGTCCTGCACACTGTCGATCAGCGTCGGCACCACCTCCCGCCCGCCAGCGGCGAACGAGGCATAGGCGCCAGCCTCCCGCAGCACGGTGGTTTCCACCGCACCCAGCGCGGCAGGCAGCACACGGGGCATCGAATCCACCATATGGAACGCAATCGCGTTATCCGTGATCGCCTGCATACCCACCTGCTGGGCAACGCGAAGGGTCACCAGGTTCAGCGATTCCTCCAGCGCCACCCGCAGCGGCGTCGGGCCGCCGAACGTGCCTTCGTAGTTACCCGGCCGCCACCGTCCCTCCGGCGTGTCGATCACGACGGGTGCGTCCAGGAATTTCTGGCTCGGCGAGATGCCCTTTTCCAGCGCCGTCAGATAGACGATCGGCTTGAAGCTGGAGCCCGGCTGGCGGTTCGCCTGGGTCGCCCTGTCGAACTGGCTTTGCTCGTAACTCCAGCCGCCCACCATGGCCAGCACCCGCCCGGTTTGCGGATCCATCGAAACCAGCGCGCCCTGCACCGCCGGAATCTGCATTAGCCGCGCTCGGTTGGCCGGCGGCGGCGGCGCGGGCGGCGGCGCTTTGCCCTTCACCGGCTGGACCGGTCCCGCGGGTTTGGGCAGTTGCACGGCCGGGGGCATGATCATCACGATGTCACCGGGCAGCACCACATCGGCCACCCGCCCGGGCTCCCGTCCGGGCTTGCCGTCGCGCAATGCACGGGCCCATTTAAGGTCGGAGATGGCGAGCATGGCGGATTCGCGGTCGCCCTCCTTGTTCAGCCATTCGACCTTGGCCTCGGAGTCGGTTTCGCTGGCGACGACGGCGAGGCTCCATTCGGCCGGCATACCCGGCGGACGGGCCTGCTGGTTAAGCGCGGTGGGCCATTTCTCCTCGAAATCTGCTTGCGGGACACTCAGATGCCCCACAGGGCCGCGCCAACCGCCCATTTTGCGGTCATATGCCATCAGGCCGTTCCGCAGGGATCTCTCTGCCGCGATCTGCAGGGCGGGATCCAGGCTGGTGCGGACCATCAAACCGCCTTGGGTCGTAGAATCCTGGCCGAACCGCGCGATAAGGCGGCGGCGAACCTCCTCGGTGAACCAGTCCGCGCCGGGAATCGGCGGCGGGCGGCGGAATTCCGACGGAATCACCGGGCCGGCCTTGGCTTCGGCCGCCTGTGCCGGGGTGATGACATGATCATCCGCCAGCCGGTCCAGCACATAATCGCGGCGGGACCGGGCAGCGTCGGGAAACTTGAACGGGTTCAGATTGTTGGGTGCCTTTGGCAAGGCCGCCAGAAAGGCCGCTTCGGCCACTGTCAGTTTATCCAGCGGCTTATTGAAGTAGGTCTGCGCCGCGGCCGCCACGCCATAGGCGCCCTGCCCCAGGTAAATCTCGTTCAGATACAGTTCCAGGATGCGGTCCTTGGTCAGACTCTGTTCGATCCGCGTCGCCAGGATCGCTTCCTTGGCCTTGCGGGAGAAAGAGAGCTCGCCGTCCAGCAGCATGTTCTTGGCGACCTGCTGGGTAATGGTGGACGCGCCGATCGGCCGCCGCCCCTGCCCGGCATGCATCAGGTCGAAAACCGCCGCGCGCGCGATCGCAAACGGGTCGATGCCGCCATGGGAGTAGAAGTTCTGATCCTCCGCCGAAATGAATGCCTGCTTGACGATAGCGGGGATCGCCGAAACCGGGACGAATATCCGGCGTTCCGTCGCGAGTTCGGCCAACAGGCGGGAATCCCCGGTGAACACCCGGCTCATGACCGGGGGGCGGTAATTCCGCAGCCCGTCCACATCGGGCAGGTCGGCGCTGAAATGGCGGTACGCCGCATAACCGGCAACAGCACCGACGATGCCGCCCAGCAGCACAAGACCCAGAATGGCGCCGAACAGGCCGCGCACGGCGCGCACCAGGATATTCCCGCGCCGCTTCGGCTGCCGCGGCTGCTTGGACTTGCCGCCCTTGGGTTCAGGGGCACCGGTCTTGCCTCGGCTGGGAGGTGCCAGCGGTTCGCCAGCGGTCAGAGGTCCTGTCATGGACGGCGATATGCCCGCTTTTGTCCAAATCCGCCAGCGACGAGATCGCTATCCAGCGCGTGCCGCCGATTGAGCGAACCGGACGCCGGCGCCGGCGGTTGCACCGGGAAGCCGCCGCGAAGATGTCCGCGACGATCTCCCTTCGCGGCACTCAGCGGCCCATCCCGCCTTCCAGGCAAACCGCCCCGGCTTCTAACGGCGCACGATGACCGCGACCGGACCGCCGCCGTCCGGCCCCTGGTGTTCGGCCCCGCCGGATACGAACAGATCCGTCCGCCCGGTCGCGGCGGCCAGCACCCCGCCGACCAGCGCCCTGGCGTGACGGGTGGCAGCGATGTCGCTGTCATCCAGCATTATGTGGCGCGCGCCGCGGATCCGCCCGGTTGTCGAGGGATCCGCCTTCGCAAGCACCGCCAGCAGCGCATCCCGCCCCGCCGGACCCAGTTGCCCGCGGGATGGCAGCCCGGCATCCGCCAGCGCCCCCAGCACGGCCGGCAGATCGATACCGTCCTGCATCACGCGATGGGCGATCGTCGAGTCGCTGGCCCACGCGGGACTGTTGCCCAGCACGATCACCTCATTGTGCATCAACTCGATCCCCGCCGACGTACTCGCTCGGCCGGACCACAGTGTCAGGTCGCGGCAGACCATCGCGTCGGACAACGCCTCCCGCGCGATTTCGTCCAAGGCCAGGCCAACGCCCAGCGCCGACGCACCGCGGGAATAGGCCATCGATTTATAGGTATCCCCGGTCGCCACGGACTGGCCGCGCGCGGCGGCATCGGCGATGCGGTCGCCGGTAAGCAGCGGGCATTTGACCTGCACGTAATGGACATCCGCCGGGTCGCCTATCCCGGCCTGAGCCATGGCGGCCGTCACCGCTTCCGCCGTCGCCTCGATCTGCGCGGTCCGGCCGATTTCCTCCGGCAGGAACGGGCGGGTGAACGCGGTGCCTATGGCCAGCGCCGGCACCCCGGCCGCTCCGGGCGGCGCGGCGCAGACCGCGAACACCAGCAGGTGCGGCGACAGCCCGCCCTCGGTACCGCCGGACATGACCATGGCGACTCGCTGCCCGGCCTCGGCCGGGGTACACCCCAACGGTCCGGCCAGCGCGGTTTGCAACGCGGCCACGGCATAGGCCCGGGTGAAATCGTTGACGCAGCCGTTGCCCTCGGTCTTGCCGAAGATCGCGCGGATATCGGCGGCGGCGACGGCACCCGAACCGATCAGGTCAAGCAGGCCGGCAGTGTCCGCCGGGTGGGCGGTGGGAATGCGGAAAACGGCGCAGCGGCGTTCGGTATCATAATCCATGAATGTATCGATCCTGGCGGTTGGGCCCTACCCCGTCGCCAGATGCGTGACGCCGGCGAAATAGGCATCCACCGCCCGATGCATCGCCTGTGCCACCATCCTGCGATGATCCGCCCGGCGCAACGCCGCCTCATCCTTCGGGTTGGACATGAAGCCCATTTCCACCAGCACGCTGGGAATATCGGCCGCCTTCAGCACCACGAATCCCGCATGGCGGTCCGGATTCGGCAGCATCGGCAGTTCGCGATCCAGGCTGCCGACAAGGTCGCGGGCGATCTGAACCGAACCGGCCCGGGTTTCCTGCCGCACCAGGCTGGCCAGGATGTGGGCAACCTCCGGCGAGGTGTTCTGAAACCGATGGCCGGCGAACCGGTCGGCACTGTTCTCTCGTTGCGCCAGCGCGGCGGTCTGGGCATCGGATGCGGTCCGGGCCAGGGTGTAAACCGAGGCACCGCGGACGGAGTGATCCGACAGCGCGTCGGCATGCATCGACACGAACAGCGCCGCGCCGCGATGCTGTGCCCGCTCCACCCGTTCATCCAGCGGGATGAAGACGTCGCGGGTTCGGGTCAGTTCGACCCGGTAGCGGCCCCCCGCTTCAAGCTGGTGTTTGAGTTCCAGCGCCGTGGCCAGGGCGACCTGCTTTTCATAGGTGCCGGAGACACCGATCGCACCGGGATCCTTGCCGCCATGCCCGGGGTCCAGCATTACCATCGGTGGAACCGGCCTGGCTGGCGCGGGGGCCGGGCGCGCCGCCTTGGCCGCCATCGCCCGATGCAGCCCGGGCGGCAGCAGGAACGTGCCAAACACGCTGGAGCCCGCCGCGAAACGGCGCAACAGCAGACGTCGCGTGAACGGAGGGACGGAAAGCATGATTCGCCGTTAACACATTGGATACGGTTTCGCAGCTTATATATTGATTACGGCCGCTTAATGGCATCCGATTATGTGCCGCTTGCGGTCGGCGCCGGTTTGCGTCATGGTCCTCCCGCTCCGGCGATGTTATCGGGGTGGCGGAAACCCGCTGCCCTGTGGCCTGAACCGGCGGCGCGTGATCCCTTGGTTGGCCTGGTCGGAGCCAGGCTTGCAAGTGTGGGGAAGGATCCGCCTCGCCGTGGCTGCATCGCCGTCCGCGTCGCGCCCGCCATTTGGACTTGTGGCGCGCCGGGGTCCTTCCCGCGGCTTGGCATCTTGCCACGCGGGTGGCGCCAGCACCGTCTTTTCACACGGGGCAGCGTTCCGTCACGGGACGCGCCATC
>JAKBCJ010000159.1 GCA_021807975.1 Pseudomonadota bacterium
AACCCGACCGGCGCGGCCTATAGCGCAGAGGACCTGAAGCCGATCACCGACGTGCTGATGCGCCATCCGCACGTCTGGGTGCTGACCGACGATATCTACGACAGCCTGGTCTATGGCGGCTTCAAGCCGGCGACGATCCTGCAGGTGGAACCCGGGCTGCGCGATCGCACCCTGACGGTCCATGGCGTGTCCAAGGCCTATGCGATGACCGGCTGGCGCATTGGTTTCGCCGCCGGCCCCGTCGCGCTGATCAAGGCGATGGACAAGCTGCAAAGCCAATCGACCTCCAATCCCAACTCCATCGCCCAGGCGGCGGCGGTGGAAGCGCTAACCGGCCAGCAGGACACGGTCGAGGCAATGCGCAAAGTGTTCGAACAGCGCCGCGACATGGTGGTGGAGATGCTGAACGCGGCCCCCGGCATGCATTGCAGCAACCCGGACGGCGCGTTCTACGTCTATCCGTCGATTGCGGGCTGCATCGGCAAGACCAGCAAGGGCGGTGTCCTGATCAAGGACGATGAGGCTTTCGCGCTGACTCTGCTGGCCGAGGAAGGGGTGGCTACCGTGCATGGCGCCGCGTTCTGCTATCCGGGCTATATCCGCATCAGCTATGCCAACGCGACCGACGAACTGCGCGAGGCGATGGTTCGCATTCAACGCTTCTGCCAGGGTCTTCACTGATGCCCGGTTTTTCCCAGCGGGTCGGCCGCGTTTCCCTCGCCGCCAGCGTCCAGATGACGATCAAGGCTCGGGAGTTGAAGGCGGCCGGGAAGCCGGTGATCACCCTGACCACGGGCGAACCCAACTTCGACAGCCCGCCGCACGCGATCGAGGCGGCGCACCAGGCCGCGCTGCAAGGTGACACCAAGTACCCCCCACAGGACGGGACGCGGGCGCTGAAAGAGGCGATTCAGCGCAAGTTCAAGCGCGACTCGAACCTGGACTACGCGCTGGATGAGATCGGCGTGGCCAATGGCGGCAAGCAGTGCCTGTTCAACGCCATCATGGCGACGGTCGATCCCGGCGACGAGGTCGTCATCCCGGTGCCGTCCTGGATCGCCTACGCGCAGATTGTCGAACTGTGCGAGGGCGTGCCGGTGCTGGTCAGTTGCTCGCAGAATAACGGCTTCAAGCCGCGTCCGGAGGATATCGACGCCGCGATCACGCCGAAGACCAAGTGGCTGATCCTGAACAACCCGAACAATCCCACCGGTGCCTGCTGTTCGGCGGAGGAAATCGGAGCCATCGCGGCGGTGATGCGCAAGCACCCGCATGTCTGGATCCTGTCGGATGACATGTATGAGCACCTGGTGTTCGACGGATTCAAGCCATCGAGCTTCGCCGAGGTGGCGCCGGACCTGAAGGATCGGACGCTGACGGTGACCGGCGTTTCCAAGACCTATGCGATGACCGGCTGGCGAGTCGGATTCGCGGGCGGACCGAAGGCGCTGATCAAGGCGATGACGGTGATCCAGGGGCAGGCGACCGCTGGAATCTCCACCGTTGGGCAGGCGGCCGCGGTGGCGGCGCTGGATGGACCGCAGGATGGCGTGAATGTGCAGATCGAGGCGTATCAGCGCCGCCGCGATCTGGCGGTCGATATGCTGAACGCATCGAAGGGCATCAGCTGCCACAAGCCGGAGGGCGCGTTCTACGTGTTCCCGAATGTGGCCGGATGCCTGGGCAAGACCACAGCGGGCGGTCGCAAGCTGACCAACGACGAAGACGTCTGCCTGGCGCTGCTGGAGGAGCAATACGTCGCCACGGTTCACGGCGCGGCGTATCACATGAGCCCGTTCCTGCGGATCAGCACGGCCACGGCCGACGATGAACTGCACGAGGGCCTGAAGCGGATTCAGACCTTCTGCGAAGGCCTGCACTGATCCCGGACGGGCGAACGCCCGAACCGGCTACCGGAAGATGGTGTGCGGGCGTGACTGCGTCAGCATTCCGCCATTCAGCGGCCAGCCGGCGGGGGTGGAGGCATCGCGAACCACGCCGCCCTGCGCCGGCTTGACCTCGGCCCCGAGCGCCGCGGAGAGTTTTGCGGCTGCTTCGATGACTTGGGGTAGCAGGTTGCGTGGGCGCGGCGGGCGCATGCGCATAGAAGGCGCACTGATATGCAGTACCGCCACGACGGACCCGGTTGCATCGTAAACCGGTGCGGCGATGCCGACGGAGCCTGCGATGACCTCATCGGACGTGATCAGATAACCGCGCGTGCGAATACGGTGCAGGTCGGACGCGATCCAGGTCGGGTCGATTCGCGTGGCCGGGGTGAAGCGGTTCAGCCGTTTTGCCAGAAGCTGGGTTTGGACGGCCTCTGGCGCGAAGGCGAGCAGCAGGCGGCTGCTGCCGGCATGGAGCGGGCCGCGCTTGCCGACTTCGGAATACATGCGGATCGCCGGGTCGGTCTGATAGATCGCGACGGTTTCGCTTTCCATTCCCTCGCGGACCCGAAGATAGGCGTTTTCGCCTGTTGCCTTGCCGAGTGCCATCAGGAAAGGCATGGCGGCCGCGGCCAGAGCGCCTTGTTCCGACGCTGCCCGGCCCAAAGCGGCCCATCTGGCGCCGAGGCGCCAAACGCCGCGGGCTTCGTCCTGGATGGTGAAGCCGCGTGCCTGAAGCGTACGCAGCAGCCGGAATGCGGCGGTGCGGGTGCAGCCGGTGCTTTCGGCCAGCGCGGCCAGTGAGGCAGGCCCTATGCGCGAGAGTGCGTCGAGCAGATCGAGTGTCCGGTCAACGGCCGCTATATTATAGTCGCGGGCCGTGGCGTCGGGGAACGGTGTGGCAATGGGGGCTTTGACCTTTGGCTTTGATGTCGCATCGCTGCTTTTGGCTGTCCCCATGGTCTGTTTCCTTTGTCCGCGTCGCGGATGCGGTCAGTTGCACGCAACCCCACGTGTCTTTTCCGTTTCATCCGCATCTGATTACTTGCAGGTAGAGTTGCATTCCGGAGAGTTTGTCGCAAAAGGCGACTCTGCATGGGAGGTATGCATATCGAAGGCAAATGCTGAAATTTTCGGCGGTATATTGCCAAATGGCTGTTTGCTCGCAGGTAAGATACGATACCAGCGGGTTGTTGCTTGTCGTCGGGCGATCCCCGGGGTAAAGCGCCGCGTTCGGTTCACGCCACGACCTTGGCGCGTCCCGGACGTTGGCTGGCTTACAGCTTAAATGGGTAAGCGGGCGTGGTGAAACTGGTAGACACGCCAGATTTAGGTTCTGGTGGCGAAAGCCGTGGGGGTTCAAGTCCCTTCGCCCGCACCACTTGGCCCGCCTTGGCTGCGTACGAATGAAATTTTGTTAGGATTGGCTGGGACAATGCAGGTTACCGAGACGCTCTCTGACGGTCTGAAGCGGAACTACACGGTGGTTCTTCCCGTCGCGGATCTGGAATCACGCCGGACGGAGCGTCTGACGTCTCTGGGCAAAACGCTGCGCCTGCCGGGTTTCCGCCCGGGCAAGGTGCCGATGCCCATCGTCAAGCAGCGCTATGGCACCGCGGTATCCGCCGAAATCCTGGACGAATCGGTGAACGAAGCGACCCAGAAGGTACTCAACGACCGCGGTTTGCGGCCAGCGCAGCAGCCGAAGGTGAATCTGGTCACCGAGAACCCGACGGCGATGGCGTCAGACCTGGAATTCAGTGTCGAGTTGGAGCTTCTGCCCGACATTACGCTGCCGGACTTCAGCACCATTGCGCTGACCCGCCTGAAGGCCGAAGTCAGCCCCGACGCGGTCGATAAGGCGCTGACCCAGATCGCCAGATACAACCGCACGCTGGAGCCGATCGACGCCGAGGTGATCGAAAGCCGCGGGACCGGCGCGGCCCAAGGCGAGGTCGTGACCATCGATTTCGAAGGCAAGATCGACGGCGTCCTGTTCGAGGGCGGCGCGGCGACGGATGCCGATGTGGAAATCGGCGGCGGCGACTTCATTCCCGGCTTCGCGGAACAGCTGGAGGGCGTGCGCCCCGGCGAGACGAAGACGATTACGGTCACGTTTCCCGCCGATTACGGCAAGGCGGACCTGGCCGGCAAGGAGGCGGTCTTCGACATCACCGTGAAGAAGATCAGCACGCAGACGATTCCCGCCGCCGACGACGATCTGGCGAAGAAAATTGGCGCCGAGGACCTGAATGCGCTGCGTGAGATGGTCACCAGCCGCCAGCAGCAGGAATTCGACGGGTTGTCGCGCATGCGCCTGAAGAAGGCGCTGTTGGACGAACTGACCAAGCTGGCCGATTTCCCGGTTCCGCCGTCGATCGCCGACCAGGAATTCAACCAGATATGGCAGCAGTTCGAAGCCGCCCGCACGGCCGGCACGCAGGACGAGGAAGACAAGGGCAAGGACGAGGAGACGCTGCGGTCGGAATACCGGGCGATCGCGGAACGCCGGGTGCGCCTGGGTCTGATGCTGGCCGATATCGGCCGCATCAACAACATCGTCGTCACCGATCAGGAACTGGACCGCGCGCTGTATCAGCGGGCGATGCAATATCCCGGTCAGGAAATGCAGATGCTGGAATTCTTCCGCAAATACCCGCAACTGACCAACAGCGTCCGCGGCCCGCTGCTGGAGGATAAGGTCGTCGATTTCGTGCTGGAACTGGCAACCGTCACCGATACGATCGTGACTCCGGAAGAACTCGCGAAGGACGACGACGCCAAGGCCGCGGCGTAGTCTCCCTGCCGGGAACTGGCTAAACGACCGGGGCGCCCGATTTCCATCTGGATTTCGCTGGCGCCCCACTTACTTATGAACGGCTTCTTAGTCCGACGCTTGCAACCTTTAGGTGATCACGATGCGGGACCGCGACCCAGTCGAGGTATATGGCAATAACCTGGTGCCGATGGTGGTCGAACAGACCGCCCGTGGCGAACGGGCTTTCGATATCTATTCGCGCCTGTTGAAAGAGCGCATCATTTTCCTGACTGGCGCGGTGTACGATCAGGTCAGTGCGCTGATTTGCGCCCAGTTGCTGTTCCTGGAATCGGAAAACCCGTCCAAGGACATCTCGTTCTACATCAACAGCCCGGGCGGCGTGGTGTCGGCCGGTTTGGCGATTTACGACACGATGCAGTACATTCGCAGCCCGGTTAGCACCGTGTGCATCGGTCAGGCCGCATCGATGGGCAGCTTGTTGCTGACGGCCGGTGCCAAGGGCAAGCGCTTCGCCCTGCCGAATGCCCGCGTGATGGTGCATCAGCCGTCCGGCGGCGCCCAGGGTCAGGCGACCGACATTGAAATTCAGGCCCGCGAAATCCTGACACTGCGCAAGCGGCTGAACGAAATCTATGTCAGGCACACGGGTCAGCCGATCGAGGCGATCGAGCGTAAGCTGGAACGAGACACCTATATGTCCGCCGAGGAAAGCCGCGATTTCGGTTTGGTGGATGAGGTTGTCGAGAGCCGTCCGCTGCCCGAATCGAGCGATTCGTCCAAATCCTGACGCTTTTTGACGTTTACCGAATTTCCGGGGCGGATCGAATCACCCCGGATTTTTGTTTGGGAACAATTCATTCTGGTCTTCACGGGTGTAAACCCCGTAAGGTTTCCGGCGTTTTAGGGGATTGGCTACCCGCGGTTCTTGTCCCCGCCGCCCGTAGGGAGTTATGATTTCCCGTTGTGCCCCCGATTTGCGGGGGAGGAGTGCACATGAGCAAATCCGGCGATTCGAAAAATACCCTCTACTGCTCGTTCTGCGGGAAATCGCAGCACGAAGTCCGTAAGCTCATCGCCGGTCCGACGGTCTTCATCTGTGACGAATGCGTCGAACTCTGCATGGATATCATCCGTGAGGAGCATAAGACGCATCTGGTGAAGTCCCGTGACGGGGTTCCGACCCCGCGTGAGATCTGCAAGGTGCTCGACGACTACGTGATCGGCCAGGACCACGCCAAGCGTGTTCTGTCGGTGGCGGTGCATAACCATTACAAGCGGCTGGCGCACGGTCAGAAGAACAACGACGTCGAAATCGCGAAGTCCAACATCCTGCTCGTCGGTCCCACCGGTTCGGGCAAGACGCTGTTGGCCCAGACCCTGGCGCGTATTCTCGACGTTCCGTTCACCATGGCGGACGCCACCACGCTGACCGAAGCGGGTTACGTGGGCGAGGATGTGGAAAACATCATCCTCAAGCTGCTGCAGGCCGCTGACTACAATGTCGAACGGGCGCAGCGCGGCATCGTCTATATCGACGAGGTCGATAAGATCTCCCGCAAGTCGGACAACCCCTCGATCACCCGCGATGTGTCTGGCGAAGGTGTGCAGCAGGCGTTGCTGAAGATCATGGAAGGCACGGTTGCCTCGGTCCCGCCCCAGGGCGGCCGTAAGCATCCGCAGCAGGAATTCCTGCAGGTCGATACCACGAATATCCTGTTTATCTGCGGCGGCGCGTTCTCCGGGCTGGAGCGTATCATCGGCGCCCGTGGCAAGGGATCGGGAATCGGCTACGGCGCCGAGGTCCATTCCCCCGACGAACGCCGGATGGGCGCCATCCTGCGGGAGGTCGAGCCAGAGGATCTGCTGAAGTTCGGCCTGATCCCCGAGTTCATCGGCCGTCTGCCCGTCGTGGCGACGCTGGAGGACCTGGACGAAGGCGCACTGATGGAGATTCTCACCAAGCCGAAGAACGCGCTGGTCAAGCAATACGGCCGCCTGTTCGAGATGGAGGGCGTGAAGCTTCAATTCACCGACGATGCGCTGAAATCCGTCGCCATGCGAGCCATCGGTCGCAAGACCGGCGCGCGCGGCCTGCGGTCAATCATGGAACAGATACTGCTGTCCACCATGTTCGATTTGCCGGGCCTGGATGGCGTGGAGGAAGTCGTCATCAACCGGGAAGTCGCCGAATCGCGGGCCAACCCGCTGTACCTTTATGGAAAAGAACGCGCGGAAAACAGCGCCTGATCGCACCGCAACCCTGGAATGCCGCTCGCGGTGGCGCGATCACGCGTTTCAAGGGCTTGCGACATCCCGTTCGGCAGCCATATCCACACGAGCGGGTTGTAACAGGCCCAAGAAAGCGTCTTCCGTGCCGCTGTTGGGCGGAAAACGACGCTGACTGTCCTTTAGGAGGTCATTTATGACGGAACAGGATCGGCCAACTGCTGGCCAAGGCGACCTGATGGCGGTGCTGCCGCTGCGGGATATCGTGGTTTTCCCGCACATGATCGTCCCACTGTTCGTGGGCCGCGAAAAATCTGTGCGGGCGCTTGAAGCAGTGATGAAGGAGGATAAGCAAATCCTTCTGGTCGCGCAGAAAAACGCCTCGCAGGATGACCCGTCGGTCGAGGATATCTACCGTGTCGGCACGGTATCGACGATCCTGCAACTGCTGAAACTGCCGGATGGCACGGTGAAGGTGCTTGTCGAAGGCGGCCGTCGGGCCAGGATCAAAAGCTTCAAGGAAACCGAGTCGTTCTTCGAAGCCCAGACCGAAGCCATGCCGGACATTGCTGGCGAAAAGAAAGACCTCGAAGCCCTGGGGCGCACCGTCGTGTCCCAGTTCGAGCAGTATATCAAGCTGAACAAGAAAATCGCGCCGGAGGTTCTGGTCAGCCTGAACCAGATCGAGGAACCGTCCAAACTGGCCGATACCGTCGCCAGCCATCTGAGCCTGAAAATTCCCGAAAAGCAGGATCTGCTGGAGATCGCGAAGATCAGCGAACGGCTGGAGCGCGTCTTCGGCCATATGGAGTCCGAGATTGGCGTTCTGCAGGTCGAAAAGCGCATCCGCAACCGCGTGAAGCGGCAGATGGAGAAGACCCAGCGCGAGTACTACCTGAACGAGCAGCTCAAGGCGATCCAGAAGGAACTCGGCGAGGGCGAGGACGGTAAGGATGAGAACGCCGAACTCGAAGCCAAGATCAAGAAGACCAAATTCAGCAAGGAAGCCCGCGACAAGGCGATGGCGGAGCTGAAGAAGCTCAAGACCATGAGCCCGATGAGCGCGGAAGCCACGGTGGTGCGCAACTACCTGGATTGGATGCTGTCCATTCCGTGGAAAAAGCGCAGCAAGATCAACAACGACGTCGTCGCTGCCGAAGCGATTCTGGAATCGGATCACTACGGTCTGGAGAAGGTCAAGGAACGGATCATCGAGTATCTGGCCGTCCAGGCCCGCAGCCCGAAAGTCCGTGGCCCGATCCTGTGCCTGGTTGGACCGCCCGGCGTCGGCAAGACATCGTTGGGCAAATCCATCGCCAAGGCGACCGGCCGCAGCTTCGTGCGTATGTCGCTGGGCGGCGTGCGGGATGAAGCCGAGGTTCGCGGTCACCGCCGGACCTATATCGGTTCCATGCCCGGCAAGGTCATCCAGGGGATGAAGAAGGCGAAGACGTCCAACCCGCTGTTCCTGCTGGATGAGATCGACAAACTCGGTTCCGACTGGCGCGGCGATCCGTCCTCCGCATTGCTGGAGGTGCTGGATCCCGAACAGAACAGCACCTTCGCCGATCACTACCTGGAGGTCGATTACGACCTGTCGGACGTGATGTTCGTCACCACGGCCAACAGCCTGCGTATGCCGCAGCCGCTGCTGGACCGGATGGAGATCATCCGCATCCCCGGATACACCGAGGATGAGAAGGTCGAAATCGCCAAGCGCCACCTGATCAATAAGCAGGGCGAGGCGCACGGCCTGAAGAAGGATGAGTGGAGCGTCAGCGAAGACGCTTTGCGCGACCTGATCCGGTACTATTCCCGCGAAGCCGGCGTCCGGAATCTGGAGCGTGAGCTTGCGAACCTTGCTCGTAAGGCCGTCAAGGAGATCGTGACCAAAAAGACACCCAAGGTCGCGATCACCCGCAAGAACCTGGAAAAGTTCGCGGGCGTGAAGAAGTTCCGCTTTGGCGAGACCGAGGCTGAGGACATGGTCGGTGTCGTCACCGGTCTGGCCTGGACCGAAGTCGGCGGCGAAATCCTGACCATCGAGTCGGTGTTGCTGCCCGGTAAGGGCAACGTCAAGCAGACCGGCAAGCTTGGCGACGTGATGCAGGAGAGCGTCTCCGCGGCGCTGTCCTATGTGCGGAGTCGCTCGATCAGGTTCGGCATCAAGCCGACACTGTTCGAAAAGCGCGACATCCATGTCCATGTGCCGGAAGGGGCAACTCCGAAAGATGGTCCATCGGCCGGGGTCGCCATGGCGACATCGATCGTGTCGATCCTGACCGGCATTCCGGTTCGGCGCGATGTGGCGATGACGGGTGAAATCACCTTGCGTGGTCGTGTCCTGCCGATCGGCGGCTTGAAGGAGAAGCTGCTGGCGGCGTTGCGGGCAGGCATCACAACGGTGTTCATCCCCAAGGAAAACGAGAAGGACCTGGCCGAAATCCCCGATAACGTGAAAAAGCACCTGAAGCTGATTCCCGTTGCCGACGTGGACGAGGTGATCGCTCAGGCGCTCGCACGGCGTCCGATTCCCATCGAGTGGGAAGAGCCCGCCGAACCGCCAGTCGCCGCCCCGGTGGCCCAACCGGCCGCGGCATCGCTGCCGCACTAAAGGCATTGATGGAAACTTGACTTTCTTGCGATGGCCGGGTTCGCCCCCGGCCATCGTGGTTTTGTTGCCTCGGTGGCCGAAAGCCGCAGTTTTCCCCAGCTTTTCGTGGCCGGAGCATTGACGCGGCGGAAACCCCGCCAGTAGTGTCCGCCCGCTTTCCGGACGTTCTGTCCTGGAACCCGATTCTTTGTATTTTC
>JAKBCJ010000160.1 GCA_021807975.1 Pseudomonadota bacterium
GCCCGTCCGGCCAGGGACTGGCCAAGCGAGCCCGGAAACATCGCGGGAAACAGCGTCAGGACGGACGCGCGCCAGATCATGCCGCCTGCTCCGGTTCCGGTGGCACGATGACCTCATCCGGCAGCACCACGACCAAGCGGCCGGCGGCGATATCGACCGTCGGGACGCAGGCGGCGGTAAACGGAATAATCAGGGGGGCGCCGTCGTCAACGATTTCAAAGCTGGCACCGGCACCGTAGTCATGGACCACGGAGACCGTCCCAAGTGTCTTGCCGGTCGGATCGACGGCGGTGAGGCCGATCAGATCCGTCAGGTAATACTCATCGTCGTCAGGCGGCGGCAGCGCCGACCGGTCGATGAACAGCTTGGTGTTGGTCAGCTTCTCCGCCTGCGTGCGGTCGGTCACCTTGACCGGCACGCCATCGACGATGCGGGCAACTTCGGCGACGCCGTCAGCCTTCCAGGTCAGGGCATAGAAGCGCCCCTCCGCGTCGGACAAGGGTCCGTACGCGGTTAGATCGGCGGGGTCGGCGGTGTGGCTGGTAATCTTCACCAACCCGCGCACGCCGTGCGCCCGTCCGATCACGCCCAACTGGATGCGGCTGTCAGGCACCGGCCTGTCTTAGGCGGCAGCGGCCGCGGCGGCCTTGGCGCGTTCCTGCGCCTTCTTCTTCGGCGCCGACTGGTGCGGCTGCTCATTCCAAACGGGCATCGGGGCCAGACCGGCCTTGCCCAGGAACTTCGCGACGCGTTCGGTGGCGACGGCGCCGTTGCCGATCCAATGCTGCAGGCGATCCGGCAGCAGGCGGACGCGGTCTTCGTGTTCGGCGGGCAGCATCGGGTTGTAGCTGCCAACACGCTCGATAAAGCGGCCGTCGCGCGGGCTGCGGCTGTCGGCGATCACGATGTGATAATACGGACGCTTCTTGGCGCCGGCGCGGGCGAGGCGGATCTTAAGGCCCATGTAACTAAGTCTCCTGGTTCAGAATGGTCTGCGGTTCTGCTGGGACATGCCCTTCGGCATCAGGGCGCCAAGCCCATGACGCATCAGGCCTTTTTGCCCCAGCTTATTCATTTTTTTCATCATGTCGGACATCTGCTCGAACTGCTTCAGCAGCCGGTTGACGTCCTGGACCGAGGTCCCGGAGCCAGCGGCGATACGCTTCTTGCGGTTGGCCTTGATGATATCCGGCGTTTGCCGTTCCTTCTTCGTCATCGACGAGATGATCGCCGCCTGACGCTTCAGGACTTTCGTGTCCAGATCGGCGCCTTCAAGCTGCTGCTTGATCTTGCCGACCCCCGGCAGCATCCCAAGGATGCCGGACAGACTGCCCATCTTGCTGATCTGGCGAAGCTGACTGGCGTAATCCTCCAGATCGAACTTGCCCTTCATCATCTTGGCGGCGAGCTTTTCAGCTTCCGCCTGATCGATGGTTTCGGATGCGCGCTCCACCAGCCCGACGATGTCGCCCATGCCAAGGATGCGGCCGGCGACGCGTTCGGGGTGGAAATCCTCCAGCGCGTCCTGCTTTTCGCCAACGCCGATCAGCTTGATCGGGGCGCCGGTAATCGCGCGCATCGACAGCGCCGCGCCGCCGCGGGCGTCGCCGTCCATGCGGGTGAGGACAATGCCGGTGATCGACAGTGCGTCGTTGAACGCCTTGGCGGTGTTGACGGCGTCCTGGCCGGTCATGGCATCGACCACCAGCAGCGTTTCCGCCGGGTTGGTCGCGGCGCGAACCTGGCGGACTTCGTCCATCAACTCCTGGTCGATGGACAGGCGGCCGGCGGTATCCAGAATGACAACGTCGAAGCCTTCGCGCCGCCCGACATCCATCGCCCGGTTCGCGATCTGGACCGGGGTCTGGCCGGCGATGATCGGCAGGCTGGGCACGCCGGCCTGATCGGCCAACTGTGCCAACTGCAACTGCGCGGCCGGGCGTTGGGTGTCCAGGCTGGCCAGCAGCACCCGCTTCTTCAAGCGATCCGACAGGCGGCGGGCGATCTTGCCCGATGTGGTGGTCTTGCCGGAGCCTTGCAGGCCGACCATCAGGATCGGCACGGGCGAGGCGGCATTCAGGTTGATTGGCACCGCGCCGGAACCGCCCAGGGCGTCGATCATCACGTCGTTGACGATCTTGACGACCTGCTGGCCGGGGGTGACAGAGGCCAGAACCTCCGCCCCGATGGCGCGTTCACGCACTTTGGCAATGAAGTCGCGCACCACGGGCAGGGCGACGTCGGCATCCAGCAGCGCCAAACGGACTTCCCGCAGCGCTTCGGTGACATCGGCTTCGTTCAGCGATCCGCGGGTACGGAGCTTATCGAATACGCCTGACAGTTTGTCCGAAAGGGCTTCGAACACGGGTGCTGATACTCCAAACAGTTACGCGCCGCTGCGCGAACACTCGCGGAGCGGCGTAGCCCCCGCCTCAGGCGGGGACCGGGTACAATGATGGCCCGGATCGACGGTTTATGCCCGGGCAGGCGCCCGGAGTCAAACGGGAAAGACCGCCGCGGCCGCGCCGCCGCTGCCTAAAGCAGAGATTTGGCGTGTGCCAGCACCTGGTTGCACACCTGTTGGACGATTTCCTGCTTCAACCCGCCGCCGCCCAGACCGAAGTTCTGCCCGTTGCCGGTTTCCAGCAGCCCGCCGCTGCCCGCCTGAAAGCTGCTGTTCGATCCGCCGCCGGTGACCGTGCGCAGCAGCGAGTCCTCTACCGAGGAGGCCGCTCCGCCGCCCAGGTAGTTGTTCTGGACGCAATATTGCAGCACCCCGGCGAGGTTGCCAGGGCTTGCCTGCGTAACGGAAGGGATCCCCCCGCCGCCCGCCAGTTCGCCGCCGACACTTTTCAACTGGTCCAACAACTGGGCCCTGGCCATCGAAACCGGCACGGCCGCGAGGATCAGGGCGGCTGCCGTGGCGGCAAGACTTTTGAACATGGCGAATCCTTCCTCGGATGAAAGCTGGGGTGTTCTTACCAGACCAGACGCCCGGCCGCATCCCGTACCCTAAGGCTAACACCGCGGCGATGGCCAGAATCGAGATTGGGGGCGTGGGTCGAGCCCCCGGTTTCACGCCCGGCACCGTAACCGGCAGCCCGCCCACACCGCCATTCGTCACGTCCTTCAGCGTCTGAATCCACACGCGGTGCGGCCTCGGGCCCGACGGCACGACACCGCTTCGATCATTTCAACGAGAGCGACGCTGTCAGGTTGCCGCACGCAGCCGACACCGAAGCTGCCCTGATCCCGTTCGGGGGCACATCGGCATCGCGCACTTGTCATGCCGAAGAAAACCTCGGCTGCCGTCGCCCGCGCCCAATGCGCCGCGGGCGGCCGCGGCCATGGGCGCATCGGGAATACGCTGTACCAGACGCGCGTTTTCGCTTCCCGAGGGGAACAATCGTCCGTTCACCGCCGCCAGGAAAGCTTCGCCGGGCCCCGCGTCCCGGGCTCCCCATCCCTGCGTGCCCTCGATGCCCTGCCCGAGCCGAAATGCGGTCAGTCAGATCGAACAGCCATGATGCCAAAGGGCAATAGATACTAAGTACATATTGACCCTCTGGCACACAGTCGGAAAAATGCAGCTAACGACGGCTAAAGTGTAAACCCAAATTGAACGGGGAGATCCTGGTCGATATTGGGGCCGATATTGATGCTCTTGGTTCGAATGTCTTCCAAAGCGAGCTGGCCGATCAGGAGAAAAACATGCCATCCTTATTTAGCCGCGGTCTAAGCCGGCCTTTTTCCGGCCACGGTCCCGCGCCGTGGACGACGATCCAGCCTTTGACCAAACTGCTCACATCGACGCA
Organism: Pseudomonadota bacterium; assembly: GCA_021807975.1. Taxonomy (GTDB): domain Bacteria; phylum Pseudomonadota; class Alphaproteobacteria; order Acetobacterales; family Acetobacteraceae; genus Rhodopila. The sequence continues at coordinate 3,816 of JAKBCJ010000160.1, forward strand.
AACGCTGGCGAGCCAACTGCGGGCAAGCATCGTTCCAGGCATGACGATCAGCAGCAGCGTCGCTGGCCCGGTGACGCTCACCGCCGCGGATAACCCTTTCACCATTACCAGCACCGGCACGGTCACCGCGACAGGCACCGCGGACGGCATCGATGGCCCGGCGATCGCCATCTGGACGATCAACAACGCCGGCGTGGTTTCGTCCGTATCGGCATACGGGATAGCGCTTGCCAGCCAGGGCTTTGTCACCAACACGGGCACCATTTCCGGTAACGACGGGGTCGGATTGCGGGCCGGCGGCACCGTTACCAACACCGGTTCTATTTCCGCGAGCGGAACGGTCGGCGGCGGCCTGGCCGTGGGTTCCGGCGTCGTAATCACCGGTTCCGCCGGCACGGTGACCAACAGCGGCACCATACACGCGGGCGCCTATGGCGTCGGACTGGGCCGGGGCGGTATCGTTACGAACACAAACTTGATCGTCGGCGGCGAGGACGGCGTCGATGGCCAGGGCACGCGTGTAACGGTGGTGAATTCCGGCAGTATCATCGCCACCGTTGACGACGGTATCGGCATATTCGCCGGCGGCAACGTCACCAACGCGGCCGGCGCGTTGATCTCGGGCGTGGTCGGTCCGGTGTCAGGTGGTGTCTTTATCACGGGTGGGACCGGCACGATCGCGAACAGCGGGAGTATCGTGGGCGGCAGTGTCGGTGTCCTGCTGGCGGCCGGCGGCGACATCTCTAATGGCGCCGGGGCCTCGATTGCTGGCAAGACGGCTGGAGTTTTCGTCAGCGCCGCGGCCGGAACGCTGTCCAATTCCGGCAGCATCAACGCCACCGCGTTGGCCGGGGCAGACCTGGAAAGCGGGGGCTCCGTTACCAACAACGCGAACGCCTCGATCACCGGCAGCGAGTTCGGCGTGTTTATTACCGGCGCCGCCGGCTATGTCACCAACACAGGCACGATCGCCGGCGGCAGGTATGAGGGCATCGCCCTCGCCGACGGCGGCACGGTCACCAATGCGGCGGGCGCCACCGTCAGCGGCACCGGTTCCGGCATCTATGTCGAAGCGAGAGCCGCTGGAACGATCACCAATTCCGGCTGGATCAACGGAGTTGCGGCCGGCGTCGATGTCGGCAGCGGTAACGGTGTCATCACCAATAATTCAGGCGGCACGATTGCCGGCGGCACCGGCGTATTCGTATCCGGAACCGCCGCGGCAGTCACCAACAGCGGCAGTATCGCCGGCACCATGAGCGTCGGTGTCGATCTAGGCGTCGGCGGCACAGTCACCAATCAGGCAAACGCATCCATATCCGGGCAAAGCGCGGCCGTATTCTCCGCCTTGAACGCGCTGATACTGGTCAACGCTGGTAACATCAACGGTGCCGGGGGCGCTGGCGCGGACATGGAGGCCGGCGGCACCATTACCAACACCCTTGGCGCCGCGATGTCGGGCACACAGTTCGGCGTCTTCTCTACGGGAGGGGCCGGTGCGGTGGCCAACTCCGGCCAGATATCGGGATCCGATGCCATCGCGTTGGAGGGCGGCGGCAGCGTCACAAATAACAGTGGCGCATCGATATCGGCGACAACGGCCGGTATCCTCATCCAGGGCGGACCCGGTACCCTGAACAACGCCGGGCAAATCATCGCGACGGGGGGCGGCTCCGCGGCGCTGGATTTCGAGGGCGGCGCCGTTGTCAACAACGCGGCGGGCGGCTCCATCCTGGGTGCATCGTTCGGCGCCTTCCTCAGCACCGGCACCGTGATGGTCACCAACTCCGGCAGTATCGCGGGCACGAACGTCATCGGCATCGATCTGACCGCCGGCGGTACTGTGGTCAATAATGCGGCGGCATCGATTTCCTCGGCGGGATTCGGAGTCGCGGTCTATGGCGGCAACGCGACCGTCACGAATGCCGGCACGATTACCGGTGGTGTTGGTTCCGTCAGGTTCGCAAACAGCGGCACGAACCGCCTGACGGTTGACCCGGGCGCTGTATTCAATGGGGCGGCTGTCGGCGGTTCGGGCAACAATACACTCGAACTCGCCGGCAACAGTCCGGGCAGCATCGGCGGGGTCAACACGGGGGCGTTCACAAACTTCGGCTCCATGGTCGTGGACTCCGGCGCCACCTGGACGCTGACCGGTGCCGACGCGGTTCCCGTGGTCCTGAACGACGGCACTCTTCATGTCGGCGGCTCGCTGACCGTTACTACAGACATTGCTGCTGCCAGTAAGGGCCTGTTCATTCTGGATGGCTCCGCCCGCCTGCAAGTCGCTGCCGCGCTGGGGACAGCGACGCAAATCAGCTTTTCCGCGGGCAGCGATCTGGTGCTCGACGATACCAGCCAGTTCGGGACGGGGGTCGGGACCACCAACTATGTGGGAAGTCTGCTGGAGAACTTCGGAACGGGAAGTGAAATCGACCTGACGAACTTCAGTTCCGCCAGCCTGAACTTCACGTTTAATGCCGGCAACGGGCTGCTGCAGTTGACCAATGCCGTAAGCCAGGCGGCCAGCCTCAGCTTTCAGACATCGAGTCTGGGTAGCACGTCGTTCCAGTTCGGATCAGATGGCGCGTCGGGAATATTGGTGAAAGTGGCCTGATCCATTGTGAACCTGCCTGTCATACCAGCGGCCCGAAGGGCCGGCTGGTATGCGCGCGGGGTTGGTGGGGCGGCCGCGCGCCAAATCAAAAAGATACCAGCCGACCGCCGACTGACAAAAGAGTCGAAGCTTCGGGCGGCTGGTATCAGAGGCCATGGCGGTCGGGCCCGTCTGGCTGGGCGTTCCGGCGGCTTTCTCCGATTCAGTGACCTGAAACCGTGGCATTGGCGGAGTTATGGCCGGCGAAGACTGCCCGCAGGTCGGGTGAGTTCTCCAGCGCTTTGTCACCTCGCTGGGAGCCCCAACTGTACGCGTAGTCAAAGACCGGCCTGCGGATCACGGATGCCCAACTGGCCAGGATGGCTTTCTCATGAGTATCTGACGGCACCGCATACCGGCCGCCGTCGCCGTCGCTCCAACTCCCGCCGCCGAATGTTTGGTAGCCCGGGACGATCTTTTCCGGTGGAATGCCCGCCGCCTCGGCGGCGTCGATATAGCGCCGTATCATGGCGAAATCGCACACTTCGAGTTCTGTTCTGCAGGGATACGGGCTAAGGCCGAACAGATCCACGTGAGAATTACCGGGGTTGTAAGAATTCGCAAAGGACGGGTCTTTTGAAGTCCCCAGGTTCATTAACATGATGAATGTCCTGGCAGCAGGAGCGCGAGCCCGTATCCAATCGGCTTCGGCTTTCAGATGCTCCGCGGGGCATCTCCGGCTGTGCCACCAAACGGGGTCCGGGTCGTCCATCAAATAAAAACCGAAAACCTTCGGGTGACGAAGAAATGGCGTCACCGCGGCGATGAACGCCGCATCCACCCCGGCGCAACGTCCGACCCATACCAGCCCCAGCACCCCAGCCGGCAACAGGTCAAGCTCCTGGACCTTGCTGACGTCGGACAGGTTGAAGCCGGCATCGCCGGGCGCGAAGTGTCCGTTCGCATCGAAATTTGCATTTGGTGCGTAATGACGTGTGACTGGCGGCGAAGCCGGGATCGGCGCCGGCAGGACAAGGACGAAAGATGCCACGATCAAGGCCCCTAAGCGATCCATGATGTTTCCCCTGTGTGGATGATTTCGTAGCAGGTTCGCCTTGGTGACAGCCCGGCCCTTTGTCATACGATCAACGACGGCTTTGGTCTCACGGCCACCGTCCGCCGCGTCCAGATCGCGAGAATACCGGGAATAATGCCAAGCTTTTTGTATATGACACCGGCCATGGCAATGTTCCACCCAAGCAGCGTTATGGCGTTTGCCAGGGCCGCGCCGGGGGTGCCCCAAAGGTGAACCAGGGGCACAGTCAGTAAGATATTCCCCAGGGCCGCGCACACGACCACGATCGCGGCGCTTTGCTCCTGCCCCGTCATGGTCATCAGAAAAATCTGCGAGCCAGCGCTGGCGGCGATAACCTGGCTGACAACCAGCACCCGCATGGGAAGCACCGCCGCCTGGAATCCAGGTCCGAACATGGTAAGAATGGGTTCCGCGAGGAAAAACAATGGCAGCGCCAGACCCGCGGCGCCCATCAGCGTCCATGATGCGGCCCGGGTAATCAATTCCTGCAAACCGCCGTGGTCGCCCTGCGCGAACAATTCCGAAACCATGGGCGCGAACCGTGTGTTCACAGCGATCCGCGGCAGCACCACGACGGATGTGACGTTGAAAACAAGGGCATAGACACCTGCGTTGGCGGTGTACCCGGCCCAGCCCAGCGACATGACGCCGGTGCGGTTGATGGCCGCCTCTGCTACCGCGATCGCCACCAGGGGCAGCGCGGTTCGCCGCCATTCGGCCGCGGCATAAGCCGGGCGCGATTTTCTGGTGGGAAATGAACACGATCTTCGCTTTGCCAGGGTTATGAGACCCAGGCCGGCAAGGGCACTTATCAGCGTGGCTGCCATCACCCGCGGGGCATTTACGTGGCCCGGGGTGCCGAACGCGAGGAAACCGACGAACACCAGAAGCAGACCGTCTCTGACGAGGCGATCAGGCGCCAGAGCCGACAGGACGCCGCCGAACGCCCTGACGATCGCCGCGCGTATCCACAGCAGTGCCAAAACCGGAATGATGCCGAAACCGATCAGAAATGTGTGAGTCAGTTCCGGCCTCTGCGGGCCACCCAGAACCGTGATCATAACCACGCCGGCGCTGATCACCCCCAGCCCCATAAGAAACGATCGGCGTTCGGCATAGTGGATGACGCCGTGTGCCAGATCGGTCATGCCCTTCGTCCTGTAGGCGGGCACCAGCCTTAGCAATGACACATCGAAACCCAGGGCCGCGAGATACCCGAGGATGGTAACCCAGGCCAGGACATAGGAATATGTCCCATAAGATTCGGGCCCGGTCGTTCGCGCAATGACCAACTGACAAAGATAGGTAACGGCCGCGCCGGCCCCGTAGGTGAAGAAGGCGACGACGCTGCTCCAACCAAGCCGCCGCATCGCCGTCTTGTCCACGCGCGGTTCGGGACCGTCCGCCGATCCGGCCGCCGAACGCAAAGCGAGACCGCGGCTCATGCAGCCACCACATTGCGCTGATACTGGCGGGTATTCGGCACCGGGTCCTCGATCGACCGCAAAATCCTGTCCCAACACGGGTCCGCCGCGGATTCGATCCGCACGATCGGCACGTTCCGCCGGCCAAGACTGTCGTCGAGCGCGTCGAACAGCGGCACCGCCGCCAGATTGGCATCGGGGGACACCTCCAGCAAACGTTCGAGCCTCCCGGCGTTATGCCGCCGGCCCGCGAGGCGGCGGGCCAGTACATCGTCAGGAACCGTCACCCTGATGATGAGATCAGGAACGGGCACCAGATTGAGAGCATCCTCGATCTTCTCCCCGCCCGATCGCGGCTCGAACGCCGCGAGGGAATAAACAACTTGAATAAATCCTTGATCGAACAATGTCATTCGGCTGTCCAGCAGGGCTTTCCGCCAGTTGTTCGCCAGTCGGGATATGTATTGATACATCCGGATTTTCCAAAGCAACCGCGGGGGCGGCATCAGCTCCAGCAGCGCATGCGTCATCCCGGCTTCTTCGGATCTGATGGATTTGTCCCATAGAAGACGCCCCATCTCCCCCATCGCCCGCGTAAGCCGCTGCATCGCCGCCGCGCTTCCACCCGGCGATTGCGCCTCACCTTGCTGCCTTTCGCCGGGGCGCCAACTGGATATGAGTTCAACGTCACGGCTGCGCGCCTGCAACCGCGCAGCCAATGCCCTCGCC
>JAKBCJ010000161.1 GCA_021807975.1 Pseudomonadota bacterium
GGGCAGCAGGCTGTTGTCGTTGAACTGGAGGGTGATGGCCTTGCCGCCAGCGGAGGCAGCCATGGGTTTGCCGCTTGCAGCGGTGGGCGGTGCCTGGGGGGCGGCGATCTGTGTCAAGCTGTTCGTCTCTCCTGGACAAGGGTTCCCGCGAGCGAGTTTGGATGGTTGGCGACGATTCGCACCAACGATTCAGTACCAATAAGACTGGCACTTCCTAAAAGGTGAACCGGCTGCAGAAATGGCGATCGTCCGGCGATCTGCCCGGGGTGCCGGCCCGTTCCGGTGAAAAGAACCGGCAGTTCCAACCCGACGCACCCGGCGTTGAACGCCGCCTGCTGTTCGCGCAGCAGTGCCTGCAGTTCCTGCAAGCGGCGGTCCTTATCCGCCTCCGTCACCTGGCCCGGCGCACCGGCCGCCGGGGTGCCGGGCCGCTGGGAGTATTTGAAGCTGTAGGCCAGCGCGAACCCGGTATCGCGCACCAGACGCATCGTATCCTCGAAGTCCGCCTCGGTTTCGCCGGGGTGGCCGACGATGAAATCCGACGACAGCGCCAGGTCCGCCCGAGCGGTGCGGAGCTTGTCCACGATGCGGCGGAAATCGTCGGCGGTGTGCTTGCGGTTCATCGCCGACAGCACGCGATCCGACCCGGACTGCACCGGCAGATGCAGGAACGGCATCAGCGCCGGAATGTCGCGGTGCGCGGCGATCAAATCGTCGTCCATGTCGCGCGGATGAGAGGTTGCGTAGCGGATCCTCAGCAGGTCCGGAATCTCCGCCATCTCCCGCAGCAGGCGCCCCAGGCCCCAGCCTTCGCCGTGCCCACCTTCGCCATGCCAAGCGTTGACGTTCTGCCCCAGCAGCGTGATTTCCCGAGTCCCCTGCGACACCAGATGCCGCGCCTCACGCAAAATCGTGGCGGCGGACCGGCTTTGCTCGGCGCCCCTGGTATAGGGCACCACGCAGAAGCTGCAGAACTTGTCGCAGCCTTCCTGAATGGTCAGGAAGGCGGTCACGCCCTGCGGCGTGGCGCTCTCCGGCAGATGGTCGAACTTGTCCTCCGGCGGGAAGTCCGTCTCGATCACCGCCCCGCCGGCACGCGCGGCACGCGCCACCATCTCGGGCAGGCGGTGATAGGTCTGCGGACCCAGAACGATATCGACATACGGAGCCCGCACCAGGATTTCCGCACCCTCGGCCTGCGCCACGCAACCGGCGACAGCCAGGATCATCCGTCCGCCCCGGGCTTCCTTCAGCTTGCGCAGGCGACCGAGTTCGGAAAACACCTTCTCCGCCGCCTTATCGCGAATGTGGCAGGTATTCAGGATCACCATATCGGCGTCGTCCGGCTCCGCCGCCGGGCCATACCCCAACGGGGCCAGCACGTCCGCCATCCGGCCGCTGTCATACACGTTCATCTGGCAACCCCAGGTGATCACATGCAGACGCTTGCGCTCGGTTTCGGTCATCGTGGAAGCTCCGCAACACCCGTCCGGACCGTTCCGGTTCGGGGAGCGGGAGGAATGATCGGCTGAACCTTCCAGGTCAAGCCGAACGGCTCGTTTGGGCGCGATTGCGCGTGGCTGCCTCCATCGATAACGACAGTTTGGGGGTACGCGGCCGGTTCGTGTCAAGAACGGTGTGACGTGTCATGCAGGCTTCACGCGCCAGACGCACGTATCCCCCTTGCGGGGCACATCCATCCAAAATACCGGCGAGATCGAATTTATTTCGACGAAACATCTAAAATCCAGAGTCCGATCGCCCGCGATACGAAACGATTTTCCGGCCGATAAATGTCGGTCTCCGCACTGCAATGTGATATGTCCGGTTTACCTGCTTTTATATCCGCGCCTCGGCTGGCAACATCCAGGGACCGGATCATGCCTGAACCCCAAGATGACAAAATGATCGGCACCTTGTTTCGCAGCGTTAAACCCGCACTGTTGGCGACGCTGCTGCTTCTGGCCGGCGGGACGTGGTGGCTCAGCGGCGCCTGGCAGGATTATGAAGTGCGATCAGAGATCAGGCACGCCAAAACCGACTCCCGGGAACGTCTGGCCAGCTTCGCCAACGACGTTCGGCGGTCGCTGGCGTATGCGCGTTCCGTCCCGGTGCTGGTGGCCAACGAACCGGTTGTCCAACAAACCCTTGCCAGCCCTGGCACCGATCCCGCGGCACTGGATGCTTATTTGCGGTTCATCGCCAGGACCATGGATGTCGATCTGGCGTTCGTCATGGATCGAACCGGGCTTTGCATCGCCTCCAGCAACTTCGATCGCGCCGACACCGTGGTTGGCGAACGGCTTCCCGACCGGGAGTATTTCAAAGCCGCACAACGCGATCAGCCCGGCGTCCAATATGCCATGGGACGGCGCACGGACTTGCCGGGCATTTTCTATTCCACCCCGATCCAGGCGAACGGCCGCTTCGATGGGGCCGCGGTGGTCAAGATGAACGTGTCGAACATCACCCGCACCGTGGCCCCCGGGGACGTCTTCGTCGCCGACCGGAACGGCGTTATCGTCATCGCTTCCCAACCCGGCCTGCTGATGCGCGCTCTCCCCGGCAGCCCCGTTTTCGCGATGACCCCGCAAGAGCGGCTGCAGACCTATAAACGCGACACGATCGGCGCGGTTGCCTTGATCCCGGCGGACAACATGCCGTTTTCCCACTGGATAGGGCCGGATCGGGTGCCGGCGATCCTGATCCAGCAACCCTTGCAAACCGAGGGCCTGACCGCCTACGTGGCCGCGCCGGTCGCCGGGCTCGCGTCGCTTGGCGTTCAGCGGTTCATTCTTCTGTTGGCCATCTATGGCGGGCTGTGCGCCATCGTTTGGGGCAGTTTCATCACCGTGCTCATGGCTCGGCGGTCCCGCGCCTACCGAAAAAGCCTGCTGATCGCGCGCGATCAGGCCGAGGCGGGCAGCCGCGCCAAGTCGGAATTCCTGGCAACCATGAGCCACGAAATCCGCACCCCGATGAACGGCATCATTGGCATGACGGACCTGTTGCTCGACACCGTCCTGGACGAGGAGCAACGGTACGCCGCCAACACCGTCCGCATGTCGGCGGAGGCGCTGATGGCGATCATCGACGACATCCTGGACTTCTCCCGCATGGAGGTCGGCCGTTTCAGCCTGATCAGCCAGCCGTTCGAGTTGATCCAGGTCATCGAGGGCGTACTCGATATTCTCGCCCCCCGGCTGACCGAAACGAACATCGACCTCGCCTGCTTCACCGCCCCCGAACTGGCAGGCACGTTCCTGGGCGATTCCGGGCGTATCCGCCAGGTGCTGCTAAACCTCGTGGGCAACGCCATCAAATTCACCGAACACGGCAGCGTCGTCGTGACCGCAGCGCGCGAGGCCGGCCCGACGGGCAGCGAATGGGTCCGCTTCAATGTCGCCGATACCGGAATCGGCATACCCGACCATGTGAAGCCTTATCTGTTCACGATGTTCACGCAGGCCGACTCGTCGATGACACGACGGTATGGGGGGACGGGTCTGGGCCTTGCCATCTCCCGCCGGATTGTCGAAATCGCTGGCGGTACAGTCGGTTTCGAAAGCGAGGCCGGCAAGGGCAGCACATTCTGGTTCGCTATCCCTCTGGAACGGGCGGGTGCTTCGGCGCCGATCGATGGCCCCGCCCCACTCAACGGAATCCGTGTGCTGGCAGTGGACGACAATCCCGCCAGCCTGACGATCGTGCGCGAACAGATCGAAGGCGGGGGTGGCCTGGCCACGACCGCGACCGACGTTGCCGCCGGCATGATTCTGATCCAGCAAGCCGCCGCCGCCGGCAGCCCGTTCGCCGTCGCCGTGCTGGATCATCAGATGCCGGATGAAACCGGCTACGACATGGCGGTGCGGATCCGGGCCAACCCGGCGTTCGCCGCGATGCGGCTGATTTTGGCCACCGCCCATCCATCCGCCAGCCTGCGGGCAGAGGCCGCGGCCGCGGGCATCGACTACATCCTGCCGAAACCGATCCGCCAGCGCATGTTGATCGCCCATATCGCCGCGCTGCTGCAACCCGGGCGGACGCCGAACCCGACCCAACGGCCACGCGTCCGGCCGGCGGAGCAAGGCCTGCACGTGCTGGTGGTGGACGATGTCGCGGTCAACCGGCATTTGGCAGCCGCGATGCTGCAAAAAGCCGGTCATACCTCCGATGTGACGGGCGATGGGCAGCACGCCCTGGAGATGCTCCGGGACACCGATTACGACCTTATCCTGATGGACGTGCAGATGCCACGCATGAACGGAATCGCCGCCACCGCCGCGATCCGGAAACTAGGCGGCCAAAAGGGCGCCGTGCCGATCGTGGCGATGACAGCCAACGCAATGGACGGCGACCGGGAAACCCTGCTGGCCGCCGGGATGAACGACTACCTCGCCAAGCCTTTCACCCTGGCGCAACTGACCGGCCTGATTTCCCGCTGGCACCAGCGGCTGGCGGCGGAATAGGCGCGGGCCGGGTCAGTACCGCTTGTAAGCCAGGAACTTCCCCGACAGCGCCATCTTCACCCGATCGCCCTTCTGATCCGGCTGCCGTTCCAGCGTCATATCGAAGTCGATGGCGCTCATGATGCCGTCGCCGAATTCCTCCTGGATCAGTTCCTTCCAGGTGGTCCCGTACACCATCACCAGCTCGTAGAACCGATAGATCAGTGGATCGGTCGGCACCTGCCCGGGCAGCGAGCCGCGATACGGGATCGCTTGCAACAGTTCCGCCTCGTCCTCGTTCAGACCGAACAGCGTGGCGGCCTTTGCCGCGGTTTCCGCCGTCATCGACATTTGGCCCAGGCACGCCGCACAGGTCCAGGTCGGCGAATAGCCCAGTTTGGCGGCGACCTCGGGCCAGGTCAGTTTCAGTTTGGCCTTGATGGCCAGTATTTTGAGACCGAGCGCGGTCTTGGCGTCGTTCATGGGGGCTCCCTGTGGGTGAAGGCGACGTCAGACCGCAAGCAAGACTTACGCCAGCTACATCGCCAGATAGCCGCCATCGACATACAGTTCGGTGCCGGTCACATAGGATGCCTCGTCCGAGGCCAGGAACAGAATCGCGTTGGCGACCTCGTCCACCTCGCCGTTGCGGCCCATCGGCACCGACTTCAGCATCTTCTCCCGCACCACCGGATCGGCCGTGGCGCCCGATGTGCGCATCGGCGGCATCAGGCCTGGATGCACCGAATTGCAGCGGATGTTGTCCTTGCCGAACTGCACCGCCGTCGATTTGGTCATCGTCCGCACGGCGCCCTTGGAGGCATTATAACTCATGTGAACCATTGTCTGGCCGACAACGCCGGAAATCGAGGACAGGTTGACGATCGATCCGCCGCCGTTCTTCTGCATATGCGGAACGGCGGCCGCGGTGCCCAGGAACACGCCGGTGCTGTTCACCGCCATCACCCGGTACCACAGTTCGCTGTTCAGCATGTCGTTGGTGGCGCTGCCGCTGATCCCGGCGTTGTTCACCAGAATGTCCAGCTTTCCGTAAGCCGCGACCGTGGCGTCCACGGCCTTTTTCCAGCCGGCTTCCTCGGTCACGTCCAGCAGCACGAACATCGCCTTGCCGCCGGCCTTCACGATACTGTCAGCAACCGCCTTGCCCTCGGCTTCCAGCATGTCGGCGACCACGACACTGGCGCCCTCCTTGCCGAACCGCCGCGCCGTGGCAGCCCCCATACCCGATGCGGCGCCAGAGACGATGGCAACCTTACCCGTCAGACGCATGACCGTTTCCTCCTGGTGTTTTTCCAACCTTGCCATCGTCTCTGGCCCTTGGCTACCGGCCGGTATCTGAGGCAAGCTGCTTTTACCCATTTTCTGGAGCGACGACCCATGGCCCATCGCGGCTTGACCTTCGGCATCTTCCTGGCCCCGTTCCACCGCCCGGGGGAGAATCCGACCCTGGCCATCGGACGCGACGTGGAGTTGATCCAGTGGCTGGATCACCTCGGCTACGACGAGGCCTGGATCGGCGAGCATCACTCCGCCGGCTGGGAACTGATCGCCTCGCCGGAGTTGATCATCGCGGCGGCGGCGGAGAAGACGAAGCACATCAAGCTGGGGTCGGGTGTGACGTCCCTGCCCTATCACCATCCGTTCATGGTGGCGCAGCGCTGGGTGCAGTTGGACCACATGACCCGCGGGCGGGCGATGCTGGGCTGTGGGCCGGGCGCGTTGACGTCTGACGCTTACATGCTGGGGATCGAGCCATCCACGCAACGACCGCGCATGTTGCAGTCCATGGACGCGATCATGAAGCTGCTGGAAATGGACGGCAGGGTCACCATCAAGACCGACTGGTTCGAGATGAACGACGCCCGCCTGCATCTGGCCCCGTACAGCGACCCGCATTTCGAAATCGCGGTTGCCAGCACTATTACTCCGTTCGGGATGATCGCCGCCGGCACGCATGGAACGGGCGTGCTGTCGATCGGCGCCGGGTTGCCGGGCGGACCGGAGGCGCTGGCAACGCAATGGAAGATCGCCGAGGAAACCGCCGCCAGGCACGGCAAAACCGTTAGCCGCAAGAAGTGGCGCGTCGTGGTCAACGCCCACATCGCCGAGGACGACGAGCAGGCGCTGCACGAGGTCCGCAAGGGCGAGCGCAACGAAACCATTACTTACTTCGAAGACACGCTGGGCCGGCCGCCGGGCAGGTCGGACGATCCGTTGAGCGATGGCGTCAAGATGGGCACCACGCTGGTCGGGTCGCCGGAAACCGTGGCGAAGGGCATCCAGCGGTTGCTGGACTACAGCCAGGGTGGCTTCGGCGGCATCCTGTTCCGCGCCCATGAATGGGCCACGCGGGAGCAGACCATGCGCAGCTATGAGCTGTTTGCCCGCTACGTCATGCCGGTGTTCCAACACGCGCTGGATGGACCGGTAGGCTCGCGTACCTGGGCGATGGAAAACCGCAAGCAGGTGTTCGGCAGCACCCCCGAAGCGGTGCGGCGCGCGTTCACCGATTTCGGCGCCGCGGTGCCAGAGGACTTCAGGCAGCGGTCGCTGGGCGGGCGGGACGTGGACGGCGGGTCCTGACGCCCGCATTTGGGACCGGGGCAGTCAACTGTCCCCGACCCACACCGCCCGGATGGTGGAATCGAAAACGGGTTGGATCGAAATCCAACCCGTATCCAGTCTGTCGTTTCGAAACCCCACTCGGCCCTTTTTGGGGGCCGGCGATCTATACCTTGGCGATCCGGTTGCCCCGGCGGCGGCGAACCCAGCCAAGACCGAGTGCCCCGGTGCCGAAGAGAGCCATCGAAATCGGCTCCGGTGCCGCGGCCTGGTTCGATCCGGTCCCGGATAGCGGCGCAACGTCATCAAGCGCGTTAATAAGGAAATTGGACGACGCGTAATTTGTTCCGCTACCGATCAAGCCAGACGCGGAATAGTCGATAAATTGCATAGTACCAGTGCCGGATGCCACGAACAATTGTCCTGTGCCGGTCACTGCCGCCTGATCGAATCTCGTTGACGTCGAACTGGTGAACGTGGAGACGACAGTCGCGGTCGAACCATCGAGGCTGACCTGGATCTGATTGATCGTTGTTCCCATGTTCGTAATGATGTCGCCAGAGAACGGATCGTAGGACAGGCCATGCGCGGCGATATTGGTCAGCAGCGGTGTCAGTGTCGCTGTATGATTGACATTGTCGAACACGACCGTGCCGAAATCACCGGCAACACTGTCTGACGACGTGCCATAATACCATTTGCCGTTTGTCGCGTTATAGACAACGCCGCGCACATCGGTACTGCAAGTGGAATGGCCCGCAGCGCAGGAAACCGTGTAAGGTGTACCGGTCGCAGAACCAACGATCCCGCCGTTGGTCAAAGTAACCGCTGCAATGGACGTCGATCCGCCGCCAGTAGACCCATTCCACATGGTGTAAAGGATGGAACCCGGGGAATTCGACGCAAGCGCAAGGTGATAGGAGCCGGTTCCAGCACCGACGGTGCCGACATTGGCGCCACCGGTCGTGACCTCGGAGATCACGTTGTTGTTCTGTCCGCCGACCAGGATGTTGCCGTTAGGGGCGAATAACAGCCCATCGGACCCGGTCGTGGACGCCACTCCGGTGACCGCACCCAACGACAGGGCGCTACCGTTGTAATTATAAGTCGCATCGAAAACCGTGTAGCTGGCGTTACCCAGCGTGCCGGTAGCTACAGTTTCCGGTGACGACGATGTGAAATAGAGCGTGCCGGAGATCGCGGTGGCGTTTGCCCCGCTGACGCAGCCAGCCGCGAGCGACAGCGATGTCAACATGCCATAGACATAATTTGATTTCACGAGCTAACCTCCTTCTTTGGAAACTTAGTAGCAAACAGCATGCCAATGTTATATTTCAATACTTTAGATGGTCGTCGCGACATGCCTGTTTGACGCTGTGTAAAATATTCTGACATATATCGTCACAAATGCCAGACCGGTAACCGCTCACTTGACACAGAGCGATTGAGTCTGGCGCAATAACGAATGGCGCGCCGACAGGAACCCCGCGACGGCCGCAACCAGCGCAGTGCATCCCACGTCGCCGACCGGCAGCGACAGGGCATCATGCGCCGCCGGCAAGCCAGGTGCTTTGGGCGAGCATGTCGAAAAGAAGAGTCCCTGAGCTTGGGATCGACCTTGGCCGCGGCTTCGGGTCTGGCGATCGGCCCGCGCAGCGTGTGAACAGCGAGCATGGAGCCACGGCCGGTCAGACCATGCACAGAGCATTCGGCCGGTCGCGCAGTGCATCGCCGCGCGCATTCAGCGCCGCCGCTGCATCAAGCGTGCATATTTCCGTCAGGCCGGTCAGGCCGGCGGTCACGGTCATGGTCATGATGTTGTTTTGAAGGTGCCAGCGTGCGGCAGCGCATCCACCCGCCTTGGATCGAACAGATCCATGATCTCCGCCCGACCGCCGCACGCGTCGAAAGACATGCCGCCACCGATATACTTGCCCAATGAATGCTGCCAGGTCCGGCCCGATGCCGGTGTTCCGACGCGCGCTGGAGGGGCCGGCGGGCTGACGCACCCGGGCGATGGAGACCCGCAGGCAGGTGTTCGGCAGCAGCCCCGAAGCGGTGCAGCACGAGTTCACTGATTTAGATGCGACGGCACCGGAAGACTTCAGGCAGCGGTCGGCGGGCGGGCAGGACGAGGAGTAGCCACTTCGATGGTCGTACGACCGCGGAGATTGCCATGGCGGGATCAGGGTTGCCATCATCAAGAGACACCAGGGGTCTCCATCAAGCAACTCCTTGAGTTCGCCGCGTCGTCTTAGCCGGGCGATGCGCCGGGCATGCTGTGTTTCAGGCAGGGGATGGACTTTACCAATCCCCCAATATCCGATGACTGTGCGAGGCGTTCTTTCGCATTTGACCGGGTCCGGGGGACCACACCTTCGGACACATTCGCAATCTGCCCGCGACACGCCGGCATGGAAATGTTTGCCACCCCTGATGGGGCTACTAACCGCGCAGGGCGCACAGCGGGCGTGATGGTAATGCCGGGGTTCGGGTCATTGAAATCATTGGTGGGCGCACAAGGACTCGAACCTTGGGCCCGCTGATTAAGAGTCAGCTGCTCTACCAACTGAGCTATGCGCCCGCACCAACGACGAAGCGGGTTCTACCAACCTTTCCCCG
>JAKBCJ010000162.1 GCA_021807975.1 Pseudomonadota bacterium
GCCTCGCACCAGGCTTTCGACATGATCAGCAGATCGGTCTGTTCCTGCAGAAAAATCGGGTCCGGGATGAAGGTTTCGAACTCGACCGTCAGATCGTCGATCTTACGCGCCTCTTTCACCGGCGACAGCGGCGCACGCATCGCGGAACCAGGTGCGAGGATTCGTTTCAGTGTGAACACCACATCGTCGGCGGTGAACGGCGACCCGTCCTGCCATTTGACACCGGCCCGCAAATGAAACCGCCAAACCGTCGGCGACGTCTGCTCCCACGACGTTGCCAGCGCGGGTTCCAGAGCCAGCGTCCGGTCCCGGCGCACCAGCGGTTCATAGATGTTGGACAGGAAACTAAGCTGCACCGTCTCTTGCCGCGTCGCCGGGTCCATTGCATTGACGTCGCCATCATTGGCCCAGCGGAAATTCGCGGCACCGGCCCGGGTCGCGGTCAGTGCGGCCAAAAAGGCGAGTGCGGTTAGCGGGATACGTGGCATACGGCTTCGCTCCTGGAGTTCTGGCTGGCTCGACCCGATCTTGCGAGGCTAACTGTAACCGATTCGCCTGAACAGAGAGAGGTTGCCGATGAAAATGGATTCCCCGGCCAGCATTCTGGGCCTGATCGACATTCAGCCGACCTTCATGCCGAACGGCGAACTGCCCGTGGCCGGCGGCGATACGATCGTGCCGGCCGTCAACCGCCTGCTCGCCCGCTGCGGCCATGCCTTCGCGACGCAGGACTGGCATCCACCCGGTCACTCATCGTTCGCCACCACCCATCCCGGCAAGCAAGCCTACGATACGATCCAGATGCCCTACGGAACCGGGGTTCTGTGGCCGGACCACGCCATCGCCGGCACCCCGAATGCCGCCATCCATCCGGCGATCGACCAGCGCCGGATCGAGGTCATCGTTCGCAAGGGGTTTCGTCCCGAACTGGACAGCTACTCCGCATTCTTCGAAAATGACCGCACGACACCGACCGGGCTGGAGGGTTGGCTGCGCCAACGCGACATCTCCCACCTGTTCCTGTGCGGCCTCGCCACCGATTTCTGTGTCGCATGGTCCGCCCTGGATGCCGTGGGCGCGGGCTTCGCGGTGACGATCGTCCAGGACGCCTGCAAGGGAATCGGCCTGCCCGATGGGGACGGGCAAACCACGCTCGACACCGCTCGGCGGCGGTTGACGGAGGCCGGTGTTGCATTCGTCAACAGCGACGACGTGTAGCCTCGGCCGTGTTCCGCATCCTGGCGGCGGTGCTGCTGCTTCTTCCGTTGGCCGCCGCCCGGGCATCCACCGATCTCACCGGCCTGTGGCTGACCCGCGACCACGACGGAATCATGGCCGTCACAGATTGCGATGGCGGCCTGTGCGTGGAGATCGCGGGCGTGATCCTCGACCACCCGAACGATCCAACCCCAACCGACTATCGCGGTAACTCCCAGTGCCATCTGCGACTGATCGCCGACGCCGGGCAGATCGGCGCCAATCTGTGGAAGGGGCACATCCTGGACCCGCGCAATGGCCGCGTGTTCGGGGTCGAGTTGCATCAGGATCCGAATGGCAACCTTGCCTTGCGCGGTTTCCTGGCTGTCGCGCTGTTTGGCGAAACCCAGACCTGGACGCGCTATCATGGCACCGTCCCCAAGGATTGCCGCCTGCTTGCGCCCTTGCCCCCGGACGCCAAAGCCGCACAATACCCCAGCGCCAGGAAGGACCCAACGCGATGAAGATGAAAGCCGCCGTACTGCGGGTGCAGGGCAAGCCGCGCCCCTATGCCACCTCCATGCCGATGACGATCGAAACCGTCGATCTCGATCCGCCCGGCCCGGGGGAGGTGCTGTACAAAATCATCGGTGCCGGCCTGTGCCATTCCGACCTGTCCACGATCGAAAATCTGCGCCCGCGCAAACTGCCGACGATCCCCGGTCACGAGGCCGCCGGCATCGTCGAGGAAGTAGGCCCCGGCGTCACCGGCCTGAAGCCCGGCGACCACGTCATCAGCGTGTTCGTGACAAGCTGCAACGACTGCCGCTACTGCAACGGCGGCCGGCCGAACCTGTGCCAAAGCTCCAACGCATCGCGCACCAACGGCACGCTGATCTCCGGCGCCCGCCGGCTGTCGTTGAACGGGGAACCGATCTGGCACTACAGCGGTCTGTCCGTCTTCGCGCAGTACGCCGTCGTGTCGCAGAACGCCCTGATCAAAATCCCCGACAATGTGCCGCTGGACGTCGCCGCCATCTTCGGCTGTGCCGTCGTCACCGGTGTCGGCGCTGTGTTGAACACCGCGCAGGTCCCCCCGGGGGGCCAGATGGCCGTCGTCGGCCTGGGGGGAGTCGGCATGAACGCCCTGCTGGGCGGAGTCGTGGCCGGCGCGGAACGTATCGTCGCGGTGGACCTGAACGCCGACAAACTGCGCATCGCCCGCGAGCTTGGCGCCACCGACACCTTCCTGGCCGGCAACGCCGACGCGGTGGAGGAAATCCGCCAGGCAACCGGCGGCGGACTGGACTACGTCATCGAAACCGCCGGCTCGATCCCCGCCATGAACCTCGCCTATGCCATCGCCGCCCGGGGTGGTTCGGTGGTCAGCGCCGGGCTGCCGGCTTCGACCGCGACCTTCTCTTACCTCCACTCCGCCCTGGTCAGCGACGGAAAGAGCATCATGGGCAGTTATATGGGCAGTTGCGTACCCAAACGTGACATTCCGCGCTTCATCGCGCTCTATCAACGTGGCAAACTGCCGGTGCAAAAACTACGTTCGGGAACCATCGGCTTTGACCAGATCAACGAGGGCTTCGATCGCCTGTCGGACGGGTCCGTTCTCCGTCAGGTGCTGCAACCTCACGGTTAGGAACCGAAAGGAAATAACTACTTCGATGCACGCACGCCAGCCGAACCCGTCATGGCGGGCGCAGGCCCGCCATCCACGCCTTTTTCCGGCACAGGCACTGCAAGTCGTGGATGGCGGGCCTCCGCCCGCCATGACGATGAGAGGCCGGTGGTTTCCTTCAGACGATTCGTCTGTTTCGCCACAAGCCCTTCGGAGCCAGACATGAGCACCTACTTGGTGACCGGCGGCGCCGGGTTTATTGGCTCGCATCTGTGCGATGCCCTGACCCGGCGCGGCGACACGGTTCGGGTGCTGGACGACCTGTCCACCGGACGGCGGTCCAACGTGCCGCCGGGCGCAATACTGATAGAGGGCGACGTCGCCGATCCCTCCGCCGTCGCGGCGGCGATGGACGGGGTGGACGGCTGCTTCCACCTCGCCGCTATTGCCTCGGTCGAGAAAGGTGTCACCGACTGGCTGGGAACGCATCGGGCCAACTTGACGGGAACCATCGGCGTGTTCGACGCGATCCGCCGTCAGGGCAGCAGAATCCCCGTGGTCTATGCCTCCTCCGCCGCGGTCTATGGCGACGCGCCGGTGCCGATCGCCGAGACCGCGACCAAAGCGCCACTATCGGCGTACGGTGCGGACAAATATGGCTGCGAACTGCACGCCCGCGTCGCCAGTCACGTTCATGGCATCCCCAATGTCGGGTTTCGCTTTTTCAACGTCTATGGCCCGCGCCAGGACCCTAAGTCGCCCTATTCGGGCGTTATCTCGATCTTCTGCGAACGGATCGCCGCAGGCTTGCCGATCAGCATCTTCGGCGACGGCCAGCAAACCCGCGACTTCGTTTATGTCGCCGACGTGATCCGGGCACTGCTGGCGGGAATGACTTTGAAACCGGCCGACTCGCCGGTGTTTAACGTCTGCACCGGGATTGCCACATCCGTCGCGGGACTGGCGGGTCTGATCGCCGATCTGGCCGGGAAATCCCTGAACGCCGAAACCAAACCGCCACGAGCGGGCGAAATCCGTCACTCCCAAGGTGAGCCGGAAGCAGCCGATCGCATCCTCGGTACTCGTGGCCGGGTGCCTTTGCGCACCGGGCTGGCCGAGGTCCTGGCGTGGATGAGCGGATCGGCGGCATAACCGGTCATGAAAGGTGTTCTGCTGAGCCTGGGGATGCCGCCGACCGGCCTCGTCCTGTTAATCGTCATCGGGCTGTCGATGTTCGGCGCCTGGCGGGTCGCCGGCCGCCGGCTGGCATGGACCGGGGCGATCGCGCTGCTGATCTTCGGCACCCCCGTCTTCTCCTCCAGCCTGCTGCTGGGCTTGGAATCGGGACTGCCGACCACGCCGCCCGCCGATCGTCCGCCGCAGGCAATCGTCATACTCGGCGCCGAGGTCATCCGGACACAGGATGAGATCCTGGGAATCCGGCCGGGTTTGCTGACATTGGACCGGCTGCGCACCGGGGCTATGCTGCATCGGCGCACCGGACTGCCGATCCTGGTGACGGGCGGGCCAACGCAGCGCAATACCGCGCCGGTGGCGCTGGCTATGGCCCAAAGCCTGAACGACGACTTTCAAACCCCGGTCAAATGGATCGAGCCAAGAGCCGACGACACCTGGGAAAACGCCCGCTTCAGCGCCGCGATCCTGCGCGCGCAGGGGATTACGTCAGTCTATGTCGTCACCCATGCGTGGCATATGCGCCGAGCGATACTGGCGTTTCAGGGCACCGGACTAACGGTGACGGCTTTTCCCACCTCGCTGGACGACCCGCTCGGTCCCGATATCAGCGATTTCCTACCGCGCGCCAGCGGCTGGCAGACCGGCTATTTCGCGCTGCACGAATGGATCGGGTATGCATGGTATCGATTCCGCTGACTTGGCGGCGGAGTCCGTTTCGTCGCTGGATGCGCTAGGTGCCGACGCCCGGGCGGTTCTCGCCGCCGGTTCGGCGGGATTGTTCGGCTCCCTGCCGTGGTGGGAGACGGTGCTTCACCATGCCATGCCGGCCGGTTCCCAAGCGGCTTTCGTAGCGATCCGGCTGCGCGGCACTGTTCTGGCTGTCGTGCCGATGCTGTTGAGCGGCGGCCGGATCGGCAGTCTGACCACGCCGTATAGCTGTGTGTTCGCTCCGGCGTTCGCCGCCGGGCTGGATCGGGACGGCCGCATCGCCGCGATGACCGAACTGGCCCGCTTCTGCCGTTCAGCCGGGGTAATCCGCCTGGACGCGCTGCCGGCCGAATGGGACGGGCTGGCGGATCTGGAAGCCGGGGCACGACGGGCGGGATTGGTTCCGCTGCGCTTCGACCATTTCGGCAACTGGCACGAGAATGTCGCCGGCCTGGATTGGTCCGCCTATCTGGGCCGGCGGCCGGGCGCGCTGCGGGAGACGATCCGCCGCCGGCTGCGGCGCGCCGAAAAGTTGCCGGACGCGCGTTTCGACTTGCTGACCGAACCGAACGACATCGAGAACGCGGCGGCGGTATTCGAGTCGGTGTACGCTAGAAGTTGGAAGGAGCCGGAGCCGTTTCCAACCTTCAACGCCGCCCTGATGCGGGCAGTCGCCGGGACCGGACACCTGCGCCTTGGCGTCTGGTCGATCGGGGCCCAGCCGGTCGCGGTTCAGTTCTGGGTGGTGACCGGCGGTGAGGCGATCGTGCTGAAACTGGCCCATGACGAGGCGTTCAAGGCGCACTCGCCCGGCACGGTGCTGACCGCACTGATGCTGCGGCACCTTTTGGATGTCGAGAAGGTCACCCGGATCGACTTCGGACGGGGCGACGACGACTACAAAAAAGGCTGGGCGATGGATCGGCGGCAGCGCATCGGCCTGCTGCTCGCCAATCCCCGGGGTGCGTCGGGTGCCCTGCAACTGGCCCGCCATGCCGCCGGAGCGGTCTGGCGGCGGTTGCGCCAGATCAGGCGATCCGGCAGCGGCGGCGCATGCTGGCCAAACCGGCGAGACCGACAGCGATAACCGCGATCGACGCCGGCTCGGGCGTGGGCGTGGACAAGCCGATTGGATCGAGTAGATAGGTGAAAGTCGCTCCTGTCCCGCCAAGACCGGCGCCCTGGTCGGTGAACAGCGTTAGGTTCGATGTAAGCTCACCGACCTTGGTGGCATAGACGGTAATCGGCACGATCAGAGTCCCGCCCTGGTCGATCACCGAACCGGAGGTCAGAGAGACGCTGAAGGACGACGCGTCCGTACCTGTAATAGTGTAGCCCTCGATGGTAAGCAGGCTACCGTTGACGTTGGTGCCCACATTCTGCAGGGCCAGGTCAAGTGTGCTGGAGCTGCCCAATGCGACCGTCCCGAAATTGATCGTGGACGATGGGGTGCCGACCGCTCCGTTGGGAACAGCGGTCGGTGTATCGGTAACGCCGGAACCGACAATCGAACTGGAGAAGACAGATCCGGAAGATGTCGCGACAGATTGTTGCGAACCGGACTGGTTCCATCCTTGCCCGTTACCCTGGCCATTATCGTGCCCGTTTCCCTGGCCGTTATCGTGCCCGTTTCCCTGGCCGTTACCTTGCCCGTTTCCCTGCCCGTTATCGTGCCCGTTTCCCTGGCCGTTACCTTGCCCGTTTCCCTGCCCGTTATCGTGCCCGTGGCTGTTCGAGTCCGCGAACGGCGAAGCGGTGCTTAACGATGACGCCAGCATCACCGATGCAGCGGACGGACTGGAACTGATCGGTGTATAAGAATACCCCAGTGTAGATCCCGAACCGCTGGACACCCTGCCGGTACCCGACGCAGTGGCAGGTCCGTTTGACCTGTGCCCGTTCGAGGCAAAGTTTACGCCGCTGGCGGCGAAGCTGCCCGTCGCGGAGGCGGGCGGCTGAACGATCACACGCCCCGGCGTGGCATTGCCCGGCTGTCCGGAGCCAGATGAGCCGCTACTCGCCGTTCCGGCATTCGACGATCCGGCGCCGCCGACCGATGGTGAAAAACTATAGCCAAAACTCGCCGAACTCGCACTGTTCGTGGCCAGCGGTGCGGCCATGAGTGTCGATAAACCGCCGGAAACGACGTAAACCGACGATCCGCTTTGGGTCGTTTGCGGCGCTATCGCGGGCGCGGTCCCGGTCGTCAGGCCCACCGTCTGAAGTTGCCCGGCCAACGGGGCCGACCTTGAAGTCCCGATCGTTTCCAGCGGATCGGTTGCCGCCGTCCCGCCCAATGTCATCGCTGTCCCAGTGCCTCCGGGGCCGCCGTCGGCGATCTGAACGGAACCGCCCGTACTGCCCGACGAACGCGGCGTGAAGGTCTCGTTGCCTGTCGTGCCGGACGGGGTGGCGGAGATGCTGGAAAAATTCGCGGCGGATGCGGAATTCCCGGCACTGGCGAGTGGATCGGCAAACTGAACTTGGCTGCTTCCGGCCGATGAGGACAAAGGAGTCTGGCTCACCGATCCATCGCTAGCGAACGCGTCCTGAAACGCTACGATTGAACCCGCCGTCACGGACGGCGTCGCCAGGGCTTCGCGACCATCGAGCAGCACAAGAGCCAGCAGGGATGTCGCGGATGCGAGAGAAAATCTCAAAACTTCGACCCTAACCTTTATGGCACCAATATAAGCGTAATTTTTGTCGATACGCAACTATTTTTGATACAGACCCGTTGACCAGGCGGGCGCGGCACCGAAAAACGTGGATGCATGGTTCATACCACTACCGGAAATCTTTTGCTATCAGTCTGTTGCGGAAGCGCGCCATCCAAATTCAGCGCCACGTGTAAAATTCGCCGACAGATTGTCCTAGCCATCCCGGCGTAGAAGCCTTCGAACCAGCAGCCGCAACGACCATACCGGGCCGGCCTCCATCCAGAACTGCCGGTGGAAGCGATCCGCGAGACTGAGCTTGTAACGGTCCTCGCCAGCCAGAAAATCGTAGCGGTCGAGCCCTTGCAGCAGCGCATCCTCGATCGCCGCGCGATGGCAGGTCAGACCCGGCTTGGCGTGGCTGTCGTCCCGCCGGAACACAAAACCGCTTTGGTACGCCAGCATCTGACCCCGCCAAACGAAATTGTATAAAATTCCGATTGTTATCCCGCCGGACGAAAATTTCTCAATCGCGATTTGACCTGGCGAGAAGCCGCGCTCGATCAGAGTATGATGAAACCGGCCAAAAAACGGTGCGGCGAAACTGCCGGGCTTGCCACGCTCTAGCCAAGCCGCCCGATGCAGCACCGCCATCTCATCCAACATGGAATGTGCGGCACCCTCGGTCGCGGCACGCTCCCGCACAACCGGGGCATACAGCCGATCCGACCGGCGCACCTGCTGGCGGGTATTGGCGCTGCGTTCGGCTAGGTAGCTGCCGCCCGACTCCCGGATCGCCGCCAAATCGACATACGGCGACTCCTGGCCACGCCGAATCGCCACCAAACCGGCCGCTCGGCGGGCCGCGGCAACCACCGGTTCGCCAACGCCCGACAACACCGCATGACGGGACCGGATCGAAGCACGCAGGCACAGTTCGGTGAGTTCCTCCTCCCGCCCCGCTTCGGTCAGAATGCCGTTCTGCTCCACGTACGGGCAGTCCAGGTCGTCAGAGCCGCTTTCCCCCAGGAACAACCGTCTTCCAACCAGATTGAACAATCCCAAAGCCACCGTCCGGCCTGCATCCGTCGCCTCGACCAGCACCGGGTTGGGGAAGCGTTCTGCGGCCAGACAGCCGACCCAGGTCCAGCTTTGGAAGAACGAGCACGCCGACCGCTGCTCCAGATCCCGCCACGGTCCTTCCAGCGCCCCGATATCCGCCACGCCGCGGACCCGGACCTCAACCACGCCACAGTGCCCCGTACGCCGCGAACATCGCCGCCTGATCGAACTCCGCCCTGGCCTTCAGCAGATTGGCGGCCCCGATGCGCCGCCTCAGCGCCGGGTCGGCGGCCAAGGCGGCCAGTGCCGCGGACAGCGCCGCATCGTCCATCGGCACGATGAAACCGGCATTCTCCGGCGCTACCATCGACGCTACGTCGCCCACGGCGGTGGATACCACGGGCAAGCCGCTAGCCATCGCCTCGATCGCCGACAGCGGCATCTGTTCGGTGTCCGACGACAGCGCGAAGATATCGAACTGGGCGTAGAATCCGGCGGTGGCCAGGTGGTGGCCGGCGAACGTCACCCGGCCGGCGATCCCCAGCGAACCGGCCAGCGCCTCCAGCGCCGGACGCTCCGGCCCGTCGCCGACGACCACAAGCCGGCCGGACGGGAGTGCCGCGAACGCGCGCAGCAGGCGTCCGATATTCTTTTCCTCCCGCAACGCTGCGACCGTGCCTATCATCGGTTCCGCGCCGCCGCGCAGTGACCCGTCGGCCGCGAACCGAACCAGATCGATGCCGTTGGGCACATAGCGGATAACATCGGCCGGCAATTTCCACAGATCGCGCACGATGCGGACCAGATTGCGCGACGGCAGCACCACCGGCGAGCGGCCCAGTACCAGCCGCCGCACCAGCACACGGCGCGGGATCGGGGCCGAACGCTCCTCCGGCCCGAAGCCGTCCACTACATGCAGATGCCGCACCACCGGGACGACATTGGCCAGCGCGAACTCGATCGCCCCCCAGTTGCAGGTCACCAGCACATCGGGACGCCAGTCCTTCAACAGGCGCCGGTATCGCCACGCCGCCGTCAGCATCGCATTCTTCGCCGCGGCGACAGCGGGAAAGGTTACATCCAGGCCGGGGTCCAGCCGTTCGCGGCACGCCAGATTGCCATCCAGCGACACGACGATATGACGGAACGCCGGTCCGAAATGATTGGCGATGGCGGCAAACCGCACCTGCG
>JAKBCJ010000163.1 GCA_021807975.1 Pseudomonadota bacterium
TCATCAGCGCGGCCTCGTTCCAGGAGACCACGCGGGTGCTGACGGAAGCGGCAACGGCCGGCAAGACCGACAGCCTGATGGGTCTGAAGGAAAACGTCATCGTGGGCCGTCTGATCCCGGCGGGCACCGGTGCGGTGATGAACCGCCTTCGCGCCGTGGCGGCTGGCCGCGATCAGCGGACGCTGTGGAATGAAAATGCCCGGCTGACGGATGAAGCCGCCGCCGAGTAGGCGGTTCCGTTCGGTCTGGATACCGGGGCCGGTGGCGCGAGAGTGCCACCGGCCCGCGGTGTCTTGGTCGCACGGAAATCTTTACCTCGATGCCGGGTTGTCCGGTTCAAATCGGCCTGTTCCGGGCTTTCGCTGCCCGAAACCCATCGTTCTTTGTTGGCAGCGCGGCCTGCGATAGGCGAACATGGCGCTGTTATTCGGATGCAGGGCCAATGAACGAACAGCGTATCGTACCCGTAATTCTCTCCGGCGGTTCCGGCACCCGCCTTTGGCCGGTTTCGCGGGAGAGCTTCCCAAAACAGCTCTGGCCGCTTGTGTCAGAGCGGACCATGATGCAGGAAACCGCCCTGCGGGCCAACGCCCCTGGCTTCGCTGCGCCCATCGTTGTGTGCAACAATGAACATCGCTTCCTGATCGCCGAACAACTCCGCGCCGCCGGCATATCCAATGCGCGGATTATGCTTGAACCGGTCGGCCGCAACAGCGCCCCGGCGATCGCCGCCGCCGCCGTGCTGGTGGCCGAGGAAGACCCCGACGCCGTGCTGTGGATGATGGCGGCCGACTCTTCGATCACCGACAACGAGGCCCTTCATGCCGCGCTGGCGGCTGCGTCCAAGGCAGCCAGATCCGGCCGGATCGTGACATTCGGGATGAAACCGACCGCGCCGGAAACAGGCTATGGCTATATCGAAACAGGTGCGCCGCTGCCCGGGGCCGACGGCGTTTATGCCGTTGCGCGATTCCTGGAAAAGCCGGACCCGGAAACCGCCGCACGCTTCGTCGCCGATGGCCGCCATCTGTGGAACTCCGGCATGTTCGTCTTCACCGCGCGGACTTTGCTGGCGGAAATGGAGCGTCATGCCCCGGATGTTCTGCCGTCGGTGCGCCGCGCCGTGGCCGAACGAAAGGCCGATCTGGATTTCATCCGTCTGGACGTGGAAGCGTTCACGGCCTGCCCGTCGATCAGCATCGACTATGCGGTGGCGGAGCGAACCGACCGGGCAGCCGTAGTGCCGGCAGACCTCGGATGGTCCGACGTAGGAAGCTGGAGCGCGCTTTGGGATCTCGGCGCCAAGGATGCGGCGGGCAATGTGGCGCTCGGCGATGTGGTGCTGGAAGGGGCGGAGAACTGCTACGTCCGCAGCGACGGCATGCTGGCGGCCGTTGTCGGGCTGAAGGATGCGGTGATCGTGGTGACGGCGGATGCCGTTCTGGCGATGCATCGGGGGCAGTCGCAGGACGTCAAGAAGATCGTCGAACGGCTGAAGGCGGCGGGCCGGCCGGAAGCGGTGTCCCACAATCGCACCTACCGGCCGTGGGGCTATTACGAGAGTCTGATCCAGGGCGACCGGTTCCAGGTGAAGCGCATCGTGGTCACGCCAGGCCGGCAGCTATCGCTGCAAAGCCACTTCCATCGCGCCGAACACTGGGTCGTGGTAAATGGGACCGCGAAGGTGACGCGGGATGCCGAAACGCTGATCGTGCGGGAGAATGAAAGCGTCTATCTTCCGCTGGGCTGCGTTCACCGGCTGGAAAACCCCGGCCGGATTCCGCTTACCCTCATCGAGGTTCAATCCGGGGCATACCTGGGTGAGGACGACATCGTCCGGCTCGAAGATACTTACGGCCGCATTTGATCAAGGCGTCGCGCGGCGGGCAAGCGGCTCGATAAATTGCGGTTCGGTGTCCCAGGGGAACAAAATCCAAGTATCCTGGGACACTTCGGTGACGAAGCTGTCAATGGTCGGGCGACCGGCCGGCTTGGCGTAAACGCACGCGAAATGCGCCTTCGGCAGTAACGCCCGCACGACGCGCGCCGTGGTACCTGAATCCACCAGGTCGTCCACAACCAGAAACCCGGTCCCGTCGCCCGCCGCGACCGGCGGTTTTGTCACCACTGGCTCCCCGCGCTGTTCGTCCTGATAGGTGACCACGCAAACGCTTTCGACCAGACGCAGGTCGAGTTCTCGGGCGATGATCGCGGCTGGGATCAGTCCGCCGCGGGTGATTGCGACGATTCCGTGGAACGGACCCTGGCCCATCAGCCGCCACGCCAGTGCTCTGGCATCGCGGTGCAGTTGGTCCCAGGTGACAGTGTAGTAGTGATTGGCCATGGACACTTGTTCGCGAAAATCGGGTGCCGTTGCAAGGGGGTTTCCGCGATGTGCGATATCCCGGCCCCGAACGGATTCCGTCTAGTGACTTTTTGGTCCACACCGTCTTTGATGTGCAAATGGACCTCCCCGCCGCGTTGCCCGAGACCCGGGAAACCAGCCCTTTCCGGCTTCTGACGCCGGAGCGCCCTTTTGCGCCCGTCATCTTCACATCCGCGCATTCCGGTCGGGACTATTCCGCCGATCTGATGTCCGGGGTTCGTCTCTGTCCGTTGAGCTTGCGGCGCAGCGAGGATTGCTTCGTCGATGAATTGTTTCAGGCTGCCCCGCATTACGGCGCACCGTTGCTCGCAGCGAACTTCCCCCGGGCATTGTGCGATGCGAACCGGGAGGCGTGGGAGCTGGATCCTGGCATGTTTTCGGATCGGCTGCCGGAATGGGTGAACACCAACAGTTCGCGGGTTAGCGCCGGACTGGGCACAATCGCCAAAGTCGTTGCGTCCGGGGAGCAGATCTACGGGGCCAAATTGCCGTTCGCGGAAGCCGAACGCCGGGTCATCGCCTACTGGCGGCCATTTCACGAGACGCTTTCGCGCCTGATCGCCGATATTCGCGGCAGATTCGGCTACTGTCTGGTCATCGACTGCCACTCTATGCCTTCGCCAAACCCCGGCCGGCGGCCGGCGGTGCGGCCGGTTGAGTTCGTGCTGGGTGATCTGCATGGATCGTCCTGTGCGTCCCGCGTCACCCGGGCAGCCGAGGCCGTTTTGAACAACAAGGGATATCTGGTGCGCCGTAACGATCCCTATGCGGGCGGCTACATCACCCGGCATTACGGGCGCCCGGCGGACGACGTGCATGTCTTGCAGATCGAAATCGCCAGGGCGCTGTATATGGACGAATCCCGAATCGAGCCGCTGCCGGATTTCGCTTTTGTCCAACAACAAATGACCGATCTGATCGTCGCGATGACGCGGCAGGTGCATGACCTGATCGGCTGACTCCAAGCGATCCGGCCCCGGCGGCAGCCTCGCGGCCGGGTGGATCGGTCCAACACACAGAAGATGGGCAGGAAAATCGAATGAGCGACGTCCTCGTGAGCCAAACCGGGTCGGTGCTGGAAATCCAGTTCAACCGGCCCGAGAAGAAAAACGCCCTGACCCGGGCGATGTATGCCGCCGTGGTGGATGCGTTTCAGCAGGCGGACCGGGATGCGTCGATCCGCGCCGTCCTATTGACCGGGGCTGGAGATACATTCTGTTCAGGAAACGACATTCGCGATTTCCAGACGCGCGCGGCGACGAACGAGGAAACGCATGACTCACCGTTTCTGACGGCATTGTCGTCCTTGACCAAGCCGATGGTCGCGGCGGTCAACGGTCCGGCGATCGGCGTTGGCACCACCATGCTGGCGCATGCCGATATCGTTGTCGCGGCGCATTCCGCGACGTTCCGGATGCCCTTCACCAGCCTGGGCCTGGTCCCCGAGGCGGGAAGTTCCCTGCTGTTTCCGCGCCTGGTGGGGCACCAACGCGCCAGTGCGCTGCTGTTGCTGGGCGACGCGTTGGATGCCGAGACCGCGCGCGACTGGGGGTTCGTCAACCAGGTGGTCACCGACGAAGACTTGATGACTGCCGCGCGTGAGGTTGCGGCACGACTGGCGGCGCTGCCTCCGGCGGCTATGCGGATGACGAAGGACCTGATCAAGAACGGCCGGGACGATGTGCCCGGGCGGATCGCCGAGGAACTGGTGCTGTTCAAGCAGCGTCTGCGTTCCCCCGAGGCGGCGGAGGCGTTCCAGGCGTTCGTCGAAAAGCGGAAGCCCGATTTCTCCCAGTTCTCCTGAAGCCCGGATGGCGCCGTTCTTGCTTCATGCCTGCCACCACCAACGGGCGAGGCAGGCATGCAGATCGGCGTTTTCATTCCCATCGGCAATAACGGTTGGCTGATATCGGAGAACGCGCCGCAATACTGGCCCAGCTTCGCATTGAACAAGCAGATCACCGTGACCGCTGAGCGGTACGGGCTGGATTTCGTGCTGTCGATGATCAAGCTCCGGGGCTTCGGCGGGAAGACCGAATTCTGGGACCATAACCTGGAGTCCATCACGCTGATGGCCGGGCTTGCCGCGGTCACCACCCGGATCAAGATATTCGCCACCTGCGCCACTCTGGCGATCCCGCCCGCCATCGCTGCGCGCATGGCATCGACGATCGATTCCATCTCCGGCGGCCGGTTTGGGCTGAACCTGATCACCGGTTGGCAGAAGCCGGAATATTCGCAGATGGGGCTGTGGCCGGGCGACGACTATTTCGGGCGGCGGTACCAGTACGTCTCGGAATACATCCAGATCATGCGCGCGCTTTGGGAAACCGGCCGGTCGGATTTCAAGGGCGAGTTCTTCTCCATGGACGACTGCCGGCTCAGCCCGCAGCCGCGGGTGCCGATGAAAATCATCTGTGCCGGCCAAAGCGAAGCGGGCATGGCGTTTTCGGCGCAGCATGCGGATTACAATTTCTGCTTCGGCAAGGGCGTGAACACGCCCGTGGCATTTGCCCCGACCGTCGCCAAGCTGACCGCCGCGGCGGCAAAGACGGGGCGCGAAGTGCGGGCGTTTGCCCTGTTCATGATCATCGCCGATGAAACCGACGCCGCCGCCAGGGCGAAATGGGAGCATTATAAGAACGGCACCGATCACGAGGCGGTGGCCTGGCTGGTCGGCCAGTCCGAGGCGGACAAGTCGTCCGGCGCCGATACCAATGTTCGCCAGATGGCCGACCCCGTCTCGGCCGTGAACATCAATATGGGCACGCTGGTTGGATCGTACGAAACCGTCGCCCGGTTGCTGGATGAGGTTGGCACCGTCGACGGCTGCGACGGCGTGCTGCTGACATTCGACGATTTCATCAAGGGAACCGAGGATTTCGGCGCCCGCATCCAGCCCTTGATGAAGACCCGCCAGCATGTGGAGACCGCGCTATGACCGGATACACCCAGACCGACACACGCAGTGAAAGTGTAACCCTGCCCGCTCGCCCGGAGGCGTTGCGGATGAAGCCGGGGGAGACGGCGGTCATCGTCGTCGATATGCAGAACGCGTATGCCTCGGAAGGTGGCTATGTCGATATCGCCGGCTTCGATGTGGCCGGCGCGGCGGAGGCGGTGGCCAAGACAAAGGTGGTGCTGGATGCCGCCCGCGCGGCCGGGGTGACAGTGATCTTTTTCCAGAACGGTTGGGATAAGGACTATGTGGAGGCGGGAACCCCGGGCTCCCCTAACTGGCATAAATCCAACGCCCTGAAGACCATGCGCGCTCGGCCGGAACTGGCGGGAACGCTTCTGGCCAAGGGAACCCGGGATTATGCGATCGTCGATGAACTGAAACCGCGGCCGGGCGACATAGTCATCGCCAAAACCAGGTACAGCGGGTTCTTCAACACCATCACCGACAGCGTGCTGCGCGCGCGCGGCATCCGCAACCTGGTATTTACCGGCGTAGCGACGAATGTCTGCGTCGAGTCCTCGCTGCGCGATGCCTTCCACCTGGAATACTTCGGCGTTGTGCTGGAGGACGCGACCCATCACCTGGGACCCGACTTCATCCAACAGGCATCGTTGTACAATATCGAGAAATTCTTCGGCTGGGTCTCGACCGTCGCCGATTTCTGCGGCGCGATCGGTCAGGTCCCGCCAACCTCCGGCATATAGGGTTACATCATGCCCAAGACCATTGTCCTGCCGCCCGGCACCAGCACCCCGATCGCGCCATTCTCCCCCGGCACGTTGGCCGACGGCGTCGTCTATGTCTCCGGCACGCTGCCATTCGATAAGGACAACAATGTCGTCCATGTGGGCGATGCGGCGGCGCAAACCCGGCATGTTCTGGAAACGATCAAATCGGTGATCGAAACCGCGGGTGGAACCATGGCGGATGTCACGTTCAATTCCATTTTCATCCGTGATTGGGCCGACTACGCAGCGTTGAACACCGTCTATGCCGAGTATTTCCCGGGCGATAAGCCGGCGCGGTTCTGCATCCAGTGCGGTCTGGTGAAGCCCGACGCGCTGGTGGAGATCGCGACGATCGCCCATATCGGGAAGAAGTAGCCAAACCGTGTATTACGAAATCCACGGTCGCACAGACGGCGCGCCAACTGTGGTTCTGTCCTCTGGCCTGGGCGGGGCCGCGCATTACTGGGCGCCGCATATCCCGGCGCTGGCGCGGGATTTCAGGGTTATCGCCTACGACCAGCATGGCACCGGCCGCAGTGGCGGAACGGTGGCGGATGGGTATTCCATCGACGATATGGCGGCCGAACTCGGCGCGTTGCTGGACCAGATCGGTGTGGCTAAATGCCATTTCATCGGCCATGCGCTGGGTGGTTTGATCGGGTTGCAGTTGGCGCTGGCCAAGCCGTCGGTGATCGATCGCATGGTACTGGTGAACGCATGGATCAGGACGCATCCTCATACGCTGCGATGCTTCGCCATCCGGAAGAAGCTGCTGCTGGATACCGGGGCGGAGGCGTATGTCCTGGCTCAGCCGTTGTTCCTGTATCCAGCGTCGTGGCTGGCCGATCGCCAGGACTGGCTGCTGGAACAGGATGCGGCTGCCATCGCGCATTTTCCCCCTACCGACACCGTGCTGCGCCGCATTGGCGCTGTTGAAGCCTTCGATATCGACGTGAGCACGATCGCGGCACCGACTTTGGTCGTTGCCACGCGGGACGACGTGCTGGTTCCGTACACCTGCTCGGTCGCGCTGGCCGATGCACTGCCGAATGCGGAACTGGCCTTAGCCGATCATGGCGGACACGCCTGCAATATCACCGATCCGGCTGGCTTCGACGCGATGGCGATGCGGTTCCTGACCACGCCGTAAGACGGCGCTGGCGGCGGGTCGCATTAACGTGTGCGACGCTGCGGGATGATGTCGATCATGTGACAGTCGGGATCTTGGCACTTAATGCATATGGACACCAGATTTTTTGGGTGGACCCTGCATGCACCTGGTTCGGCTGTTCGAGAGGGCAGATTTTTCGATTCTGGCTTTCCTGACGGGCTTTACCGGACGATTCCCCGTGTTCGACCATCTGGTTAACGCGATCTCCCGCTTGGACACGTTCAAGGGAATCGCGCTGATGTGCCTGTTCTGGTACGTCTGGGCCGATGGCCGGTATGACGAATCCCTGTACCCGGCGATAGATCGTCATTCTCGTTTAGTTACCGTTCTGGCGGGTACTGTTTTGGTGGGGGCATTATCCCGGTGCCTGCAGGTGGGCCTCCACGTTCATCAACGTCCGGTGCTGTCGGATTTGGGGCTAAACTTTGCCGTTACCGCATTCAATGCCAGCAGCCTGAACAACTGGAACAGCTTTCCCAGCGATCACTCGATGTTCTTCTTCGCGCTCGGTACCGGCCTTTGGCAAGTCAACCGCTTGGCTGGAGTCATCGCGTTCGCCTGGACGATCCTCGTTATCGATATCCCACGGGTGTACCTCGGCATCCATTATCCAAGCGACGTTTTGTTCGGTGCTTTGTTTGGCTTTCTTGGTATGCGGGCCTTTCTTGCGTTACCCCTCGAATGGATCGAAGGGGTCATCAGTCGCTGGCGCAGGGCCCATCAGGGGCTGTTTATGGCTGGCCTGTTCCTCGCCACCGACGAGGTTGGCCATCTTCTGGCTGATTTTCGGGAACTCGCGCACAGCTCGATGCATGTATTGATAAAGTAAAAGGCCGGTTGCCCGGCCGTTCGGTAAACCGGATCAGTCGGCTTCGGCCGCGGCCTTATCGAATTCCCGGTCGATCGCATGTGTAGCCAACCGCCGGGATCGGGAACGAAAAGCCGAAGTTGGAGACGGAGCCGAACAGAGCGTTCCAGTCGCCGGAAACCCGGAACCAGGCAGGACGCCGATTGCCACACTATCGCTCATTCTGCCGCTCCTTTCATCATTGCGATGCTCGAAAGCGCCTCAATGACAGCGGCCGAAGGCGAGACCCAGCCAAAAATGCCGCCTTGCGCCGCAATCATGCGCAGTCCTATTTCGTGGAACTCGGGGAAGTAGGACCCGCAGCAGTCGGACACGACCAGACAATCGTATCCACGGTCGTTGGCCTCGCGGACGGTGGTATTGACGCATACCTCGGTTGTCACGCCTGTCACCACAAGTCGGGTAATGCCCCGGTTTTGCAGGATCGCGTGCAGGTCTGTGGCGAAGAACGCGCCCTTGCCGGGTTTGTCGATCACCGGTTCGCCCGCAGCCGGATAGAGTTCGGGGATGATGTCGTGGCCGGCCTCCCCGCGCACCAGAATGCGGCCCATCGGGCCGGGATCGCCGATGCAGGTGGCGCTGCGGCCGCGGATTTTCTTGGCTGGCGGCAGGTCGGCCAGATCGGGGCGGTGTCCCTCGCGGGTGTGGATCACCAGGCCACCCGCCGAACGCCATGCGGACAGCAGCGCCTTGTTAGGCGCGATCGTGCGTCGCAGTTGGGACACGTCGTTACCGAGCATTTCACCGAACCCGCCTGGTTCCAGGAAGTCCCGCTGCATGTCGATGATCAGCAGCGCGGCGGTCGGGAAGTCCAGACTGTACTCGTAAGGTTTCGCTTCGACCAACATGCCGCCCCCAAAGCCGTCAATTTACTGGGGGAAGGCATGCAAAATAAGGGCCAGATACCGCTTTCCATACCGCCGACACCCGCTCTCCGCGGTGTGAATTTCATACCGGTTCGATAACGGGAATGTGGGTTTCGACCGCGGCTCATTCCGGTCATTGTTTGTGCGGGCTGGTAGCTCAGCGCCAGAGCACACGCTGGATAAGCGTGAGGTCGGACGGTTCAATTCCTCCCCGGCCCACCAATCGACGCCGGCAATTCCGGCCCGGAAGGGCCGAACACGCTACACGTTGAAGCGAAACAACAATACGTCGCCATCCTTGACCGTGTAGCCCTTGCCTTCGATCCGCATCTTGCCGGCTTCCTTGGCACCCTGCTCGCCGCGGCCGGCAACGAAATCCTCATAGGCGATCGTTTCGCAGGCAATGAATCCGCGCTCGAAGTCCTTATGGATGACCGCCGCCGCCTGGGGCGCTTTGGTGCCCTTGGTGATCGTCCAGGCATGAGTTTCCTTGGGACCGCACGTAAAATAGGTCAGCAGTTCCAGAAGATCGTACCCGGCCCTGATCACCTGATCCAGTCCACTCTCCGAAAGACCCAGCGTTTCCAGGAACTCGGTGCGGTCGGCTTCCGGTAGCTGTGACACCTCG
>JAKBCJ010000164.1 GCA_021807975.1 Pseudomonadota bacterium
TATCGTAGCACCAGCGGCTGGGGAAGGCGAAGCCGTGATGGACTTCGGGGTACATCTCCAACTCCCCGCCGTTGCCGGATGCTTCGAACAGCGCCTTCAGTTCCGCCACCATCGGCAGCGGCGCCAGTTCGTCGTGTTCCGCGCAGCCGATGTAGAGTTCGCCCTTGGCCTTCGCCAGCGTCAGATGCGGGCTTTCCTCATTCTCGCTGACCAGCCAGGTGCCGTAATACGACGCAGCGGCGGCAACCCGATCCGGAAAGCGAGCGGCGGCGGCCAGGGCATAGGGGCCGCTCATGCAGTATCCGTGCGTCCCGACCACGCCCTTTTTGGCTGCCGGCTGCGTGTCCGCGAACGCCAGCATGTCGGCGAAATCCTCCATGACGGGCGGGATCGTCATCTTGGTGCGCACCGCCCGCATGCGGGCCTGTTCAGCGCTGCCCTTCGTCGTCACATCCGGCCCATATTTCGTATCTTTACCCGCCCGGTAATACAGGTTCGGCAACAGCACGTAATACCCCACAGTGCAGAGACGCCGGGCCATGTCGTAGAGTTCTTCGCGGATGCCGGGCGCGTCCATCATCATGACCACGACAGGATGCGAACCGCCCCGGTCGGGATGCACGATAAACGTCTCCATCGCGCCCGACCTGGTCTGGATGTCGCGGATGTCTTCGATCATTGGCGTATTCCCCGTGGTTATCGCGATGGTTCCACGGGATCGGCACCGGGGCAAGTTTAGCCGCCCGGGAACGCGTCCGTTTCGGCTGCTGTCGGGATGCTGCCCTGGCTGCCGGCCCGGGTGCAGCACAGGGCCGCCGCGGCCGTTGCGCGCCGCACCGCCGCCCGGAACGGCGCCCCGCGATCCAGGCCGTTGGCCAGCACGCCGACGAAACAGTCGCCCGCCGCCGTGGTATCGACGACCTGGATCGCCAGCGCAGGTTCGTGCCACGCCTCCTCCCGGCTGGCGATATCGGCACCCTCGGCGCCACGGGTCAGCACGACCGCCACCCCGCCCAACCGGGCGGACAATCCCGCCGCCGAGGCAGTGCATCCCAGATGCGCCGCCAGCCACGCGCCTTCGGTTTCGTTGACCACCAGCACATCGACCGCCCGCAACGCATCCTCGGGCAGCGCCGAGGCCGGAGCCAGATTCAACACCGCCCTGCCGCCCGCCGCCCGGGAGCGCAGGATCAGCGCCGCGGTCTCCTGAACCGGGACTTCCATCTGCAACACCAGCGTGGTGCCCGGCCCCAGCAATGCGTCCGCCACCTGTCCGGCCCGGGTTGCCAGATTGGCGCCGGACCCGACCGCGATCGCATTTTCCCCGTTCGGATCGACTGTGATCGCCGCGCAACCGGTGCTGCCATCCACGGCCTGAACACACCCCAGATCAACGCCCGCCCCGCGCAGCAGCGCCAGTGCGCCATCAGCCAGCGCATCGCCGCCCACCGATCCGGCCATGACCACGCGGCCCCCATCGCGCGCGGCGGCGACAGCCTGATTGGCACCCTTGCCGCCCGGCTCTATCCGGGTCGCTGGCCCCAGCACGGTTTCGCCCGGCCGGGGAATGTGCGGCAGTTCGAAAATCAGATCGAGGTTGATCGAACCGAACACGACGATCATTGCCCACCCTCCGCCCGCGCTGCCTCACGCTGAACCACCCGTTCGCGCGGCAGGCAAACCTTCGCCGTGGTGCCGCAACCCTTGGTACTGACAAGTTCGAGCCTGCCGCCATGCAGTTCCGTCAGCTTGACGGCCAGCGGCAGACCCAGGCCGGTGCCCTCGAACGATCGCGACAAACTGCTTTCGACCTGGCCGAACGGTTCCATCGCAACCGCGATTTCCGCCCCGGTCATCCCAATCCCGGTGTCGGTCACCGAAAACACCAGTTCTCCGCTGGCGGGGATAGACACTGCCAGGACAATGCGCCCCTGGTCAGGGGTGAATTTCACCGCATTGGACAACAGGTTGATCAGCACCTGCAACAGCCGCGTCCGGTCGCCGCGCAGCCGGACGATCCCGTCGGGCATTTCCACCACCAGCGCGATATTCCGGGCTTCCGCCTGCGAGCGGACGGAAACCACGCTGGCACGCACCAGATCGGCAACCGGAAACACCGTCTCGTTCAATGTCGCGGTGCCGGATTCCACTTTGGAAATATCCAGTATGGTATTGATCAGCGCGAGCAAATGCCGTCCGGAACCCAGGATATCGGCGGCATAACCGGCAATCGGCGGTGAGCCCGGCTTGGACGGCGCCTGCTGCTGGATCAGTTCTGAGAATCCGATGATCGCATGCAGCGGCGTTCGCAACTCATGGCTCATATGCGCCAGAAACTGGGTGCGCGCGCGGTTGGCCGTTTCCGCCAGATCCTTGCTGACCAG
This sequence comes from Pseudomonadota bacterium, assembly GCA_021807975.1. Classification (GTDB taxonomy): domain Bacteria; phylum Pseudomonadota; class Alphaproteobacteria; order Acetobacterales; family Acetobacteraceae; genus Rhodopila. The sequence goes on from JAKBCJ010000164.1 coordinate 2,385, forward strand.
CAGTTCGCGGTTGGTTTGCGCCAGTTGCGCGCGATCCGCCTGGATCTGGCTCTGAGCATTGCGCAGCCGGTCGCGATCGTAGTCGAGGTCGATTTCGCGCTTGATCCGGCGCCACACTTCGCGCACCAGCAGCATCGACAATGCGGCCATCAACCCGGTCGCGCCGAGCCCGGCAAGGCCAATGAGCCAGATATGCAGCCGCGCCGGCCGCAGGATATCGTCCTGATCCAACGCCACGAGCACCCGCAGATCGTATCGCGCCGGCCGGTGCATGATAATCGTGCGGTTGATTTTGAGAACGCGGCCGATGCGGCTGAACACGGTTGTATGGCCGGGCGCGAGGCTTTGCGGATAGCCGCCGCCGCTTAGATCGACGCCGACACCCAAGCCGCCCTTCAGGTGGTCCCGGTCGAAACCGGCTCGGACGATGCCATTCGCGTCAGCGATCATCACCGCTCCGCGATGGCCCAGATCGAGCAGCCGGGGCAGAACCAGCAGGTTGGCCGGGTTCATCAGCAGAACCGCCTCTCCGGCAAAATGCCCGTCCACGGTTTCCAGACGCCGGCTGACTTGAATGAACGGGCCGGCCGGGTCGGCGGCATAAGCATCGACCGTCAGTGCCGTCGAAGCATCGTCCCGATGCCGGACAAAATCGGGCTGGTCGGTGAAATTTGCCGGTCCGGGGTCCGGATTCAGGCTGGTGACCAGTCGCCTGCCGTCCGGCCCGACGATTCGCACGGCGGACCCATCCCTGACAATCGCGGCGATCGTCCGGCGCAGACCGGCCTCATCGCCGGGGTTCGATTTCATAGCATCGGCGATGGACCCCAGCGCCGCGTTGGCGATATCCAAGCGGCTGGTGAGTTCCCGAGCGAGCGCCACGCTTATATTGTAGCCCTCGGAGCGTCCGATGGCGCAGGCACCGGTATATTCCAACCGCAGCGACCAGCCGATGAACGCCCACATGCAGGTCACAAGCATGACCGCCAGAATAACGATTTTGCGGATGACCCGAGCCGCCTGACGCTTTGCCCGCCCTTCGAACCGGTCGGCGCGTTCCGTGTTGGTATCGGCCACGTCGCGCTGCATCGGCATAGCCGCTTCGATCACCCGGGCTGGAGCATAAACGTAACGTATCGCGGCCGATTTACAGCAACCGCCGGGTCCGGGCAATCGGACAATGGGCGCTCCGTCAGGCCTCCGCCAGAAAGCCCCGCACTTCGCGGATGAACAATTCCAGTTGGTCGTGATGCACCCAGTGCCCGGCCTTTTCCACCCCAAGTACGCGGGCGTTCTTGAAGAATTCCAGCCGTCCGTCCTCGGCCGGGTTCGTGGCCCAGCTTTCAGTCCCGTACACCAGCAGGGTCGGACACACGATCGCCGACCACAGTTCGGCGATGGACCCGCGCGTCATATCGTAGGGTGGCCACAGCCGGACGTAGTGGTCGAACTTCCAGCTATAGGTGCCGTCCTCGTTTTGGTTGACCCCATACTGCGTCAGGTGCCGGGCCTGCGACGGCGTCAGGTGTTTGTTCTCCTCCTGCATCCGGGCATAGGCGGCTTCCATGGTGGGATAGCGGCGCGGCTGCCGGCCGGAGTTCGCACGCTGCATATCGATCCAGGTGCGCATCCGTTCGGCGATCGGATGGCGGTCGGACACGGCATCCTGCCCCGGCCCCGGCCCGAGCCCTTCGATCGCCACCAGCTTGCGGACGTTTTCCGGATAGATCCCGGTGTAACGCAGCGCGATGTTGCCGCCCAGCGAATGCGAGACGATGGTCACCGGCGCCAGGTTCTGCTGATGAATCAACTGCGCCAGGTCGTAGATGTAGTTCGCCATGGTATATTGGCCGGACGCCGACCAGGCGGAATCGCCGTGCCCGCGCAAATCCGGCGCGATGACATGGTAATCCTTCCGCAGGTCCGCCGCGACCCAGTCCCAGTTGCGGCAATGGTCGCGCCCGCCGTGCAGCAGGATCAGCGGCGGCGCGTCCGGGTTGCCCCAATCGACGTAATGCAGCCGCAGTCGCTGGGAGAAATAGATCCGCGAGGTGGGACCGGATTCAGGCAGCATGATCATCGTGTCCGTTCAGCCGATCGGCGGCTTTTTCTTGTGCCAGCCGGTTGCCCGCTCATACGCCGCGGCGACACGCAGCACCGTGGCGTCGTCGAAGTAGCGTCCGACGAACTGAACAGACACAGGCAGGCCGGCATGAGTCAAGCCGGACATCATCGCCAGCGCGGGATGCCCGGTGACGTTGAACGGGGTACGGGCCTGACGCGGATAAGTCCGCGCGGTTTCGTCCGGATCGTCCATCCGGCTGGACGGGTCCATCGAGCTGGCACACAGCAGCACGTCGTAATCCCGCAAACGATCCTCGACCTCGGCGATGACCTGGCCCCGGCGGCGTTGCGCGCCGACATAGTCGCCCGCCGTCATGAACGCACCCGGCAACAGGCGGCGGCGGGCGAGCTGGCCGTAATCGCCCGGGCGCTCGCGCAGCCAGGGTGCGTGGATCGACCAGGCTTCGCTGCACAGGATCACCCGGTTGATGCCGGCGAACTCGGTCAATGCCGGCAAGGTCACGGTATGCACCCGCGCACCCTCGGCCTCCAGCACGCGGGCCACGTCTTCCAGCGCGGCGGCGACCTCGGGGTGCGCCGGCAGGTCGCGTTCGTGAAAATGCCGGACGAAACCAATGCGCAGATCGCGCACGCCGCGGTCCAGCAACCGGCCGAAGCCGCGGGCCTGAGTCGCGGCACTGCCGGGGTCGGCGGGATCGTGGCCGGCGATCGCATCCAGCAGCAGCGCATTATCGGCGACCGTGCGGGTCAGCGGGCCTACATGGTCCAGCGTGAACGACAGCGGAAACACACCACGCCGCGAAACCAGCCCATAGGTCGGCTTCAGCCCGACGATACCGCACGCGCTGGCCGGATTGCGAACCGATCCGCCGGTGTCCGTGCCAAGCGCCAACGGGAACAGCCCCGCGGCCACGCCGGCGCCGGACCCGGAGGACGAACCGCCCGGATGGTGATCGGGATTCCACGGATTGCGGGCGGGCGGAAACGGCAGATCGAAACTGGGGCCGCCAATGGCGAACTCATGCGTGGACAGCTTACCGATAACAATCGCACCGGCCGCACGCAGCTTCTGGATAACGGCCGCGTCCGCCCGGGCGACGTTGTCCACCAGGATTTTGGAATGACCCGTGGTCGGCAGCCCGGCCACGTCGATAATGTCCTTGACGCCGACCGGTACGCCATGCAGCGGGCCGCGCGACTGGCCGGCGGCGATCTCGGCCGTTGCCTGTTCAGCGGCGCGCATCGCGCCCTCGGCGTCCAGGCGGATGAAGGCATGCAGCTTTGGGTCGAGCTTGCCGATCCGTTCCAGCAGCGCCGTCATCAGTTCGGCCGGCGACAGCTCCCTGGCGGCATAGGCGCTGGCGATCTGGCCGGCCGACAGCCAGTGCATCGCGCTCACAGCCCGATCCCCGCCCGCATTGGCGGCCACGGTTCCGCCGCCGGGTCGGCCGGCACCGTCACCGCTCCGGCATTGTTGAGTGCCTGCGCCGCTGCCGCTGCTACATCGTCGGGAAACAGGGCGAGGGCCTTTTCCAGGCCGGCGGCTTTCGCCAGGGCGATGACGATCGGGTCCATGGGCTGCGCTCCTGCATCGTTGTGCGGTGCGATCATGCGTCCGGTTGGATCGCCGGAAAAGAGGCGGCGTGACCGAACCATCGACACTGCACGGATATGCGATAAAAAAAGGGCGGTGCGACCGGGGGAGGATCGCACCGCCTAAGGTTGCCGCACGCTATGTGGTGCGACTTTCGGGGAGGAAACAGGACACCGCCGCAGCGGCGCCGGAACCCTATGTAGAGCCAAAATATTAACGAAAGGTTAACAACGCCGTGTCCGCAGCGATTTTTGTGCCAGTCAATCGAATTTTCTCAACCCAAGGTAGCGGACAATGACGAACCTTCCCCTGGCTGGCCTCAAAATCCTGGAAATCGGCCATTACATCGCTGCCCCGTTCTGCACCCGCATCCTGGCGGACCTTGGCGCCGAGGTAATCAAGCTGGAACCGCCGGGCGGCGATCCGTTCCGCGGCTGGGGTGCGGCGAAGAACGGGAATTCGGTTTGGTTCAGCATTCACGGGCGCAATAAGCTGTCCATCGAACTGGATCTGAAGAAAGATCGCGATACCGTTCTGAAGCTGGCTGCCCGGGCGGATGTGCTGGTGGAAAACCTGCGCGCCGGCCAGTTGGAGCGCCTGCGGCTGGGGCCGGACGAACTGCATGCGGTAAACCCGCGATTGGTGATCGCCCGCATCTCGGGCTACGGCCAGGACGGCCCGTATCGCGACAAGCCTGCGTTCGGCGCGATTGGCGAGGCGATCGGCGGCCTGCGCCATCTGACCGGGCATCCCGGCGGCACCACCGATCTGCCACCCCCGCGCTGCGGGATTTCGATCAGCGACGATCTGGCCGGGCTGTATGCGGCGATCGGGCTGCTGTCCGCCGTGTGGCAGCGCGACGGCATGGGCACCGGCAAGGGCCGCGTGGTGGATGTCAATCTGGTGGACAGCGTGTTCAGCCTGATGGAGGGCATGCTGCCGGAATACGCCATGGACGGGCGGGTGCGGCAGCCGGCGGGTGCGGCGCTGCCGACGGCCTCGCCCACCAACACCTATCCGTGTGCGGACGGGCGCTGGCTGTGCATCGCCGGAAATTCGGACCTGATTTTTTCCCGCCTGATGGCAGCGATCGGCCGGCCGGAGATGGCGGCCGATCCGGCTTTCAAGACCAACGGCCTGCGCTGCGACAACCGGGCACCGCTGGATGCGGCAATCGGGGCGTGGACGCGGACGCTGCCGGTGAAAGAGGCCGAGGCGATATTGGAAGCGGCGGACGTGCCGTGCTCGCGCCTGTTCGACATCGCCGATTGCGCCGATGACCCGCATTTCCGGGCGCGTCAGGCGGTCCAGGACATCGACGATCCGCTGATCGGGCGCACGCTGCATCCGGGACCGACCATCCGGCTGGATGGCGAGAACCCGGGGGATGTGGTGCGCTGGACCGGTGCGGCCGTCGGTGCGCATACCGATCACGTTCTGCACACGCTGCTGGGGCTGCCCCGGGACCCGGCCTGATAGCGGCGTTCCCGACAGGCAGGGCGGGCCGGATAGCCGCCGGGGTTTGCAATCCTCAACACGCGGCCGTCCGCCGGACCGGCGGACGGCCGGTGCCCCTACCCGATCACCCGGTCGGCATCCCGCATCACTACATAGATGGCCGGGATGACCAGCACGGTCAGCAATGTGGACGACGCCAGCCCGAACAGCAGGGAGATCGCCAGTCCCTGGAAGATCGGGTCGGTCAGGATCGTCGCCGCCCCGATCATCGCCGACAGCGCCGTCAGCAGGATGGGACGGAAACGGATCGCGCCCGCCGCCACCAATGCCTGCCGCAACGTCTGGCCCTTGGTCGAGGCGTGGCGCAGGAAATCCACCAGCAGGATCGAATTGCGGACGATGATGCCGGCCAAGGCGATGAACCCGATCATCGAGGTGGCGGTAAACGGCGCCCCTAGCAGCCAGTGCCCCAGCACGATGCCGATCAGCGTCAACGGGATCGGAGTCAGGATCACCAGCGGCAGGGTGAAGCTGCGGAACTGCGCGACCACGAGGATATAAATCCCCAGGATCGCCACCCCGAACGCCGCGCCCATGTCGCGGAAGGTGACGTAGGTGATCTCCCACTCCCCATCCCACAGCAGCGACGGTTTCGATTCATCGAGCGGCTGACCGCGCAGGCTGATCGTCGGCTTGGTCAGCTTTCCCCAGTCATGCGCCTCAATCGCTCGGTTTACCGCCGCCATCCCGTAAATCGGCGCTTCGAACGCCCCGGCGAGTTCGCCCATCACCATGTCGGCATAATGGCCGTCACGACGGAACAGCACGCGCGACCCCATTTCCTGTTCGGCGCGCACCACCTGCCCCAGTTCCACCACGGTCTTACTGCCGGGCAGCGTGTTGGCCGGAACCGGAGTCGCGGCGATCCGCTGGTCCCAGGTCAGTTCGCGCTTGGGCAGGCCCACCCGGATTTCGATCGGATCGCGGTTCTCGCCACGATGCGAGTAGCCAACCGGCACGCCGCCGAACAACGCCTGCACCGTGTCATACACGTCGCTCTGCTCGACACCGAAGTACTCAAGTTCGCCCTGGTCGATGGCAATGCGGGTACGAGGGCGTGGATGGCCATACGAGTCGCTGACATCGACGATAAACGGCACCGTCTTGAACAACGCCTTGGTTTCCTCGGCAACCGCGCGCCGCGTTTCGGCGTCGGGACCGTAGATTTCGGCCAGCAGGGTCGCCATGACCGGCGGACCCGGCGGCACCTCGACAACCTGCCACGTCGTTCCCGCCGGCAGCACCAGCGCATTCAGCTTCCGCCGCAACTCCAGCGCGATCACATGGCTTACCCGGCTGCGGTCGCCCTTTTCCTCCAGGTTGATCTGCAGATCGCCCAGTTCCGGCGATTGGCGCATATACGAATGCCGCACCAAACCATTGAAGTTGAAAGGGGACGAGGTGCCGGCATAGGCCTGAACCGAACGGACCTCTGGCAGGGTGCGGACGATCTCGGCCGCGGCGAACAGGTTGCGTTCGGTGTCCTCCAGGGTGCTGCCTTCCGGCAGGTTGAGCATGTATTGCAGTTCGGATTTGTTGTCGAACGGCAGCAGCTTCACCGTTACGTTTTCTGTATAGAACAGCATGCAGACCGCGACGGTGGCGAACCCGACGATCAGCAGGAACGCCCAGGCCCGGCGCCTGGTGCGCAGCAGCGGTTCCGCCACACGGCGGTACATCCTGCCCAGCATGCCCTCATCATGTTCAGCATGGGCGGAGGCATGGCCGGTTTCCGGCGACAGCTTCAACAGCAGCCACGGCGCGACAACCATCGCCACGAAGAACGAGAACAGCATGGCGGCCGAGGCATTGGCCGGGATCGGCGCCATGTACGGCCCCATCAGGCCGGACACGAACAGCATCGGCAGCAGCGCCGCGATCACTGTCAGGGTGGCGACAACGGTCGGGTTACCAACCTCACCCACCGCCTC
>JAKBCJ010000165.1 GCA_021807975.1 Pseudomonadota bacterium
CGCCTTTAGCAAAAAGACCCGGCACGAGCCATTCGTGCCGGGTCTTTTTTGCTAAAGGCCCCCCGGCCAAATAAGCCAAACCCATGGCCGCGGCCGCCGCCAACGGCCGCCGGTTGCCCCGACGCTGCCAAACCGCCATAAATCCCGCCCCGCCCAACGTCCCGGGAGAACAACCGCCATGACCCTGATCGCATCGACCGAAACAGCCAAGGCCAACCGCCGCCGCGGCACCGCCGCCGATGGTGTCAGCTTCTGGCACACCCTGTATCTCGGCACGACGCGCTACAACATGGCGCCCGGCACGCCCGACCCCGCTGCCGAAGCGCTGTTCCCGATGGCCTTCCTGATCGAACAAGACCCCGGCACCACCGCCAACGCCCACTATCACCAGCAGGACCAGTTCCAGCTTGTCGTCGGAGGCTACGGCACGCTTGGCCTGCACGACATCCGCCCAATCACCGTCCACTTCACCGGCGCCCACACCGCCTATGGCCCGATCAAGGCCAGTGCCGACGAAGGCGTCTGGTACTTCACCCTGCGCAACGGCTTCGACCCCGGCGCCCGCTTCATGACCATGCCGGAAAACCGCGTCGCCTTGCGCACCGTCCCGAACCGCAAGCATCGCGAATCGGTAGCCGGTCCGCTGGGACAGCCCACCGCCCCGGCCGAAACCCTGCTGGGGCCAGACCCCGACGGCATGACAGCGTGGCGCTACACCATCGAACCGAACCAGAGACTGACCGGCCCTGATCCCACCAAGGGCCGAGGCCAGTACTGGGTCGTCACCGCCGGCAGCCTGATCCATGACGGTGAAGCCCTGAAGAAGCTGTCCTGCGCCTTCGTCTATCCCGACGACCCGGCTTTCCAGGCCAACGCAGGCCCCGAAGGCGCGGAGATCGTCGCCATGCAATTCCCACTGCACAAGACCCACTAATGACCAAGCAACTCCGCCTGAACGCTTTCGACATGAGCTGCATCGGGCACCAGTCGCCCGGCCTGTGGACCCATCCGGACGATCGCGCCGACACCTATAACACGCTGGAATACTGGACCGACCTGGCAAAAACGCTGGAACGCGGCAAGTTCGACGCGCTGTTCCTGGCCGACGTGCTGGGAATCTACGACGTGTACAAGGGCGGCCCGGACACCGCACTGGAACAGGCCGTCCAGGTTCCGGTCAACGACCCGCTCATGCCGATCAGCGCCATGGCCTCGGTGACCGAACATCTCGGCTTCGGCGTCACCTGCGCGCTGTCCTATGAACTGCCCTACCCGTTCGCCCGCCGCATGAGCACGCTGGACCACCTGACCAAGGGCCGGATCGGCTGGAACATCGTCACCGGCTACCTGGACAGCGCCGCCCGCGGCATGGGAATGGCCAAGCAGGTGGACCACGATGACCGCTATGATGTGGCGGAGGACTATATCCAGGCTACCTACAAACTGTGGGAAGCAAGCTGGGAAGACGGCGCCGTGCTGCGCGACCGCCAGGGGCGCCGCTTCGCCGACGCCACCAAGATCCACCGCATCGTGCATGAAGGACCGCATTTCCGGTTCGACGCGATCCATCTGTGCGAGCCCTCGCCGCAACGCACCCCGGTGCTGTTCCAGGCCGGCGCCTCCAAGCGCGGCCGCGACTTCGCCGCTCGGCATGCCGAATGCGTCTTCATCAACGGGCCGTCGAAGAAGGTCATCGGCAACATCGTCAAGGACCTGCGGGCCAGGGCCGCAGCCGCCGGGCGCGACCCGAAGGACCTGGTGATCTTCACCATGATGACGGTGATCACCGACACCACGTCCCGGGCGGCCCGCGACAAATACCAGGATTACCTGGGCTATGTATCAGAGGAAGGCGCCCTGGCCCTGATGTCCGGTTGGACCGGTGTCGATTTCGGCGCGATGCAATCCGGCGACGTGCTGCGCTTCAACGACAAGGCGAACGCCCAGACCTCGGCGCTGGAAGCCTTTACCATCGCAGACCCCAACCGTGAGTGGACCGTGGGGGAAATCGCCCGTCACGCCGCCATCGGCGGCCGCGGCCCGATGATTATCGGCTCCGCCGCCGAAGTGGCCGAGGAAATGCGCGCCTGGATCGAGGAAACCGACATCGACGGCTTCAACCTCGCCTACGCGCTGACCCCCGGCACGTTCAAGGACGTTGCCGATCTGGTGGTGCCGGAGCTGCAATCGCGGGGTATGTTCAAGCACGATTATGCTAAGGGCACCTTCCGCGAGAAGCTGTTCGGACGCGGTGCCCGCCTGCCGGCGAACCATCCAGCCGCGTCGGTTCGTGTCAGGACGTAATGGCGGCGAGCGGTGCTTGATCGGTGTTCGCGTTAGCGCCATAGACAGCGCGATTGGAGGGGTGGGAGAGACTATGACACCGATGCCGCGTTTCCTGACGATCGCTGCCTGTCTGGGGGTTTTGGCCGCTGCCATGCCAGCCGCCGCGCAACCAAACCAAACCCCTCCACAGCCGCCCCGGGACAGCAACGCTGCCGCCGAACCGGGTCCGCTGGCGAACAAGCAGGCCAGCGAGGGATCGGCGCCGGTCAAGGAAAAGCCAGTGTCGCGGGTGCGCCTGGATGCCGGCTCCGTGCTGTGCCGCACCGAGGCTGATCTGGCCCGGCTGGCGGACCGCCGCATGGGACACCCGGTCAGCGGAAACGTCGATTGCAAGATCATGCGGCTGGCAACGCCGATTATCGTCCTGGAGCGAAAAGGCCCCGGCCGGACGCAAGTCACGACAACCGACCCGGCGGCCGGCGGCTCCGGCTGGACCGACGCCTGGCTTCCGGCCCAGGCGTCGAACTTCGTTCCACCGCCTCGGAGGCAGTAGGGCTATCGGCTGCAAGGACGGCCGGCGCAGCCGCCCCATTGGATTCAATCCGGGTTCAGCCCAACTGCCAGTTCCACCGCACCCGCCGGGTCTTCCAGCGCAGCCAGCCGAGCCGCCGCCATCCATGCGAACCGCTCCATCAGGGCTTTGCGGCGCGGCGCGGCCAGCTTCACGGACAGGGGTTCGCGGATAATATCCGCCTCCAGCCCCGCACACACGATCAGGCCGGTTTCCGGCGGCAGCGCATTCAACGGAAAATCGCTGTCCACGGCGAAGAAAAACTGGTCGCAAAACGGCTGATATTCGGCCCACTTTGCGTCCGACAGATAGTCTCGCAGGCCGGATTTCACCTCGATACACACGAAACCGCCGCCGGGTTGCAACGCCAGGATATCGGCGCGCCGTCCGTTGGCCAGCCGAACCTCATGCAGCGGCGCCCACCCCATCCGCAGGCACAGCCGCGCCGCCGCCCGGCGAACCGCCAACGTGCGTTCGGGGAAGCCGATCGGGTCCATTAGTCCACAAGCGCATCGATCGCCCGCGCCATCCGCACATCGGCGGCAGATAACCCGGCCGCGTCGTGAGTCGTCAGTTCGATCCGGACGGAGTTCCAGACGTTGGACCAGTCGGGGTGATGATCGAATCTCTCTGCCAGCAGGGCAACGCGGGTCATGAAACCCCAGGCGTGGCTGAAATCCGCGAACTTGAAGTCCCTCCGCAACGCATCCCTGTCCGGCGCGACGGACCATTTTGGAACCGTGGTTTTCAGTGCGGCCCGTTCCGCGTCGGTCAGGCGTTGCGCCATTTTCAGCCCCCTTCGGCCAAACGCGCCATGTCGTCCAGGGCGTCGGCGAATTCCGCCATGAAGCCCGCGACGACCTGGCGGCAGCTTGGGATGTCCTCGACCAACCCGACACCCTGGCCGACGAAATAGCTGACCAGGTTACGGGCTTTCGCGTTGCCGCCCTCCGCCGCCTTGTTGACCCGGGCCATAGCGGGTTCGCTGAGCAGGCCTTGCAGCGGCATCGCCAGGGTGCCGGGATTGTCCGTCCCCTCCCACGCATCGGTCCAGGCAGACCGCAACTGGCGGGCGGGCTTGCCGGTACGGCCCCTGGACCGCACGGTGTCGCGGGATCGCGCGGCCACCATCTTTTCGCGGAACACCGGGGAGGTTTCGGCCTCGGTCGTTGCCAGCCACACCGATCCGGTCCAGGCGCCGGCCGCGCCCATGGCCATGCAGGCGGCCATCTGGCGGCCGGTCATGATGCCGCCGGCCGCCAGCACCGGAACCTTGCCCTGCACCGCGCGCAGGACTTCGGGGACCACCACCATGGTGGAAACCTCCCCGCAATGCCCGCCGGCTTCGGTGCCTTGGGCAACGATAATGTCAACCCCGGCGGCGACCTGACGCACCGCATGCTCCCGCGCACCGACCAGTGCGGCGCATGGAATACCGTGGCGGCGGGCGCGTTCCAGCATAGAGGACGGGGGAACACCCAATGCATTGGCGATCAGGCGGATAGGGTGGCGGAAGGCGACGTCCATCAGGTGTTCGCCGGTGTCGAACTGGTAGGAAACCGGACGGTTCGGGTCTTCCCGCTGATAATACCCGCTTATGGGATCGACCTCGTGACGGCGCAGCAGATCGTGGACAAAACTGCGATGGGCGGGGGAGATTTGGCCGGCCAGGTCGGCCTGGGTGGCCCCGGCTGCGGTACGGACGGCCAGGTTTTCCGGGATCAAAAGATCGACGCCATAGGGTTTGCCGTCCACATGGGCGTCGATCCAGGCCAGTTCGGTTTCCAGTTGGTCCGGGGTATATCCGGCGGCGCCGAAGACTCCGAAGCCCCCCGATTTACTGACCGCGGCCACGACGTCGCGGCAATGGCTGAACGCCAGAAGCGGGAATTCGATCCCGAGCATGCGGCAGAGTGCGGTGTTCATCGTTTGTCGGTTCCGTTATTCTGGCTTGCGAGGCGGCTGGCGGTTGGGTTTTGATCGGCGGCAGATTGGCGCGTCGCGGCGCATGGAGCAATCGGGGCCGAGGACAGGGCAGCCGGGCGTTTTGGATCGGACACTCCCGGTCCATCCTCCAAAGGGAACCGCCTCCCCTATATAGTTATTGTCCCTGCCCCTGCCATACGACGGAATATTCAAGCATTTTTTAGTCGGAAAATTTGCGAACCAATCCATTTACCATCGTGTTAGCCTGCTTTCATGAGCCTGCGGCTTCGAATAATCCTCCTCGCCGGATGTTGCCTGCTGCCCGCTGCCCTCTTACTCGCGGGCAGCCAATGGCAACTGCGGCAGGCACGCGAGTCAGAAGTGCGCCGGGCGCTGTTCGAACTGGCGGCGTCCGAGGCGAGCGAGATCGAAACCACCATCGATGGCGCGCGGCAGTTCCTGACCGCATTGCAGCGCACGCCGGCGATCATGGATCGCAACGCGCCGCTGTGTTCCGCCTGGCTGGCCCGCCTGCGCCGCGATTACCCGGCTTACACCAGCATCCGCGCCGATTCCGTCAGTGGCCGCGTGTTCTGTTCCAGCGATCCCGGACAGGCCGGTTTCGACGGGGACGCGCCGTATTTCCAGTCCGCGCTCGAACATGGTTTCGCGGTCGGATTCTATTCACTATCCCGTTCGGGACATCCGGAACTGCCTTTGGGACTTAGGATAACCGATTATGACGGCGTCACCCTAGGCGTCCTGGCGATCGGGCTGGACCTTGGTTCGCTCGGTCAGGACCTGCAAAGTCAGTTACCCGCCGATGCCACCGTGACCGTGTTGGACGGCACCGGTTCAACGCTGGTGAGTCTCCCGCGATCGCGCCCCGCGCAAGAGCCCGGCACCGTCGATCGGGGCCCGATGCTCCAATCGTCCGTTACGCTGGGCAGCGGGCTGAAAGTGATCGCCGAACGCCCCGAACGATCCGCTTTCGCTGTCCTGGACCGAACAACGCGCGTTGGGGCGTTGCTGATCGCCGCGGCCTTGCTGCTGGTTTGCATCTTTGCCGACTGGTTTGGCCGGCGCTTCATACGCGCCCCGGTGAACCGGATGCTGACTACCACGGACAAGCTGCATCGCGGCGATTTTTCCGCCCGGACCGGCTTTTCCACCGACCGCTCCGAACTCGGGAAACTTGGCGCCGGGCTGGATGCGCTGGCCGAGGAACTGGAGAACCGGCAAAATGCACAATACGATACCGAACGACAACTGCGCGAGCTTGCCACGACGCTGGAACTACGTGTCGCGGACCGCACCCGGGCTTTGTTGGATGCAAACCAGCGTCTGATGCAGGAGACCGAGCAGCGCCAACAAATCCAGAACGAGCTGTCGCAGGCACAGAAACTCGATGCACTCGGCAGACTAACCGGCGGTGTTGCGCATGACTTCAATAACCTGCTTACGGCGGTGCTGGGCTCGCTGGAAATCGTTTCGCGCCGGGTGCAGGACCCGAAACTGACGCGGCTGCTGGATATTGCGATGCAAGCAGCCCGGCGGGGCGCCGAACTAACCGCGCACATGCTGGCATTCTCCCGGAAGCAGGATCTGGTTTTGCGCCCGGTTGACATCAATGCCACCGTATCCGGCATGCGGGGTTTGCTGACTCGCACGCTGGGGAAGACGGTCCGCGTGAACTACGATCTGGCAGAGGATTTGTGGCATGCAACCGCGGATTCCGTTCAGCTGGAGGTTGCGCTGCTTAATCTTGCTATCAACGCGCGCGACGCTATGCCGGGCGGCGGTTCACTTTTGTTCCGAACACGCAATATATGTGCGCTGGAAGGGCCGCACTCCCTCGCCGCACCGACCCCCGGCGAATATACGATGGTGGCCGTCATCGATACCGGCGAAGGCATGCCGCCAGAGGTGCAATCCAAGGTCTTCGATCCGTTTTTCACGACCAAGGGCGTTGGCAAAGGCACGGGCCTTGGCCTGTCGATGGTCTATGGTTTCACCCGTCAGGTCGGCGGTACGGTGACGATCGACAGCTCACCCGGCAAGGGAACGGCGATCGGCCTTTATCTGCCGCGGGCGCCGATGGATGCCGAAGCCGCGGTGAGCGAGCCTGTCGAAGCCGAACCGATGGAGCCCCTGTCGGTCCTGCTGCTGGACGACGACGATATGGCCCGTGAAGCCATAGCGGCGATGCTTCGTGAACTCGGGCACCGGGTGACGGAAGCCGCCGACGGCGCCTCCGCACTGGATTTGGCTCGGGAGTCCGATACTTTCGATATTGCCTTGGCCGATTTTGCAATGCCCGAAATGAATGGCGTGCGGTTTGCCGCGGAACTGAGTACGTTCCGGCCCAACCTGCCGGTACTGTTGGTCACCGGGTACACCGATCGGGACGCCTTGGACGGTTGGCTGGAACAGGGGGGCCGAACCCTGCCGAAGCCTTTCAACCGGTCGGCACTAACGCGAGAACTGCGCATGTGCCTTGGGATATCCGACCTGGCGTAGCACGGCGAGCCTTCGGCCTTTGTCCCGTCGGCGACGCTTGTGTCCGTCAATAAATTCTCTAAAGCATTGACAGGATACGGATTTCTCTCTCGCCGTCATGGCACGGCGCAGCCCTGGCCACCTTCGCACCGACGGTGGAAGCGCGGATGGCCGAAACACGCCCGGCCATGACGGATGGGTAAAATTCTGTTCCGCCAACACCTTATGCAGAAGCGTATGAAGAGCCCGGAAACCCCGTCAGCCCGCGCCGCGCCGGAAACAGTCCGCCAGATGGTCGTCCACCATGCCGGCCGCCTGCATGAATGCGTAGCATATGGTGGAGCCGACAAAGCGGAATCCAGCCTTCTTCAGTGCCTTGCTCATGGTATCGGAAACCGGCGTCGTTGCCGGAACCTGCGAACGGTTGGTCCACGGATTGCGGGTCGGGGTGTTATTGACGAACGACCACAAATAGCGATCCAGGCTGCCGTGTTCCGCGGCGACACGCAAAGCAGCTTCGGCGTTGCCGCGGACGGAGAATATCTTCAGCCGGTTGCGGATCAGGGGGGAGTCTTGCAGCAGCGCCTCCAGCTCCGCGTCGGTCATCGCGGCGACGCGCTGGATATCGAAGTCATGGTAGGCGGCTCGGTAGGCCTCCCGGCGGATCAGCACGGTGCGCCAGGACAGGCCGGCCTGGGCGCCCTCCAGCGTGAGCAGTTCGAACAGCATGCGGTCGTCGTGTTCGGGCACGCCCCATTCGGTGTCGTGGTAGGCCTGCATCCGCGCGTCAGCGACGGCGGCCCAATGGCAACGGACGATGGTCATGACCGGCGCAGCGCCATCGCCCCCAGATGCGCCTGTCGCGCCAAACGCGGGCCGCGGGCGATGTTCAAGGTGGCGTCCAGGTCGGACAGGATGGCCTGGAGGAGGCCGGCGGCGGGGGGCGGGATAGCAACCGCGGTCGCCAGGGCCCGCAACCGAACCACGACATCGATTGCCAGCACCCGCAGACCGGCCAGGGTTGCGTCGCCGGTGCGGAAGCGGCCGGCGTCCAGGGCGGTGACGACTGTCTCCGCCCCGGCCGCGAAGACGCTGGTCAGGGCAACGATCGCGCCGAGATCTTCAGTCTGTTGCATGTCGGCCCCGGCGAACTGGGTAACCGCGTGGCGTAATGCGCCCAGTGTGCCGAAGGTGCCGACCGCGTCCTCGACATCGCGGAACGGCAGCGCCATGCGGTCGTAGGCGGAATCGGGCAAACCGAGCATGGCGTCGGCGGGGACCGGGCAGGTGTCGAGTGTTAGCAGGCAATGCCTGGAGGGGCGCAGCGCATGGAATCCGGGCATGTCTTCCATGCTCAGGCCGGGCGTGTCCCGGGGGACGATGAAGGCGCTGTAGCGTTTGCGGCCGGCGTCCTCCGCGGTGATGGCGAAGACGATGATGGCGTCGGCGGAGGGGCCATTGGTGACCCAGGCTTTCCGGCCGGCGATGCGGTAGCCGCTTGGCGTTTGTTCGGCCCGGGTGGTCAGCAGCTTGGGGTGGGCGCCGACCCCGGGTTCGGAGATGGCGACGGCCAGCGCCCGGCCCTGCCACGCCGCGCGCTGGGCGTCGGTGCCGAAGGAGAGGAAGTGGCGTGCGACCAGATGCCGGCCGCCCCACACGCTGGCAACCCCAAGCAGCCCGGTGCGTTCCACGATGGCAGCCTTGGTGCGGGCGATGCTGGCGTAATCGGGGACAGGGTCCAGCAGGCCGGCTTCCCGCATGCCTTGCAGCGGGTCGGACACGGGGTCCGGGCAACGGGAAAGCCAGAGGTCGATAGGGTCGGACATGCCCGTATTCATCGCACATCCGGGCCATCAGCGTGAAGACAGCGCCGGCTCCGCGGCCCAAAACGTGGTTGGGCCGCGGATTGGCGGTCCTGCCACAGGCCGTCGCGCCATCCCGGGGTAGATTTTCTACTTATGAGTGTATTCAAATGTGGTCAGCCGCCTCTTTCGGGGCGCTGGGCACGTCTGCCTGCCGGAAAACCACCCCGCCACCCGAACGCGGTTCGTTTTTCTGGATTTTTCCGTTTAATGACGAAATTCAGTATTTTTATTGCAACGATGCGGGCGTTGTGGCAAACGTGAGTCCATGTTCGGGTAGGAGCGCGATATGATAGACCCTCTGTTACGGCAAAT
>JAKBCJ010000166.1 GCA_021807975.1 Pseudomonadota bacterium
ATATCGATAATGACTATCATTCGCTACTGCTATTGCGAATCATTCTCATATCTGACATACACTGCCGGCAGCAGCCAGGAGTCAGATCGAGTGCGGACAAAGCGAACCCTGAGAAGACCCGCCCCGTCAGCCGGCGCGATCCGCCGGCCGCGGCTCGCTGCGATCCTGGCGGCTTGCCTGATCTCCAGCGGCTTGGTTCGGACCGCCCTCGCGGTGCCCCCTGTGCTGGCGCCCCCCACCGAGGAGGATTTTCAATCCGCCGCCAACGGCACATCCGGGTCGTTTACCGACACGCTTGCCAAGACCAACCTGCTCTTGGGCAACATGGGGGGCCTTCGCACCGAACTCAGCCGATACGGCATGTCACTGGCGATCTCAGAAACCAGCGAAACGATCGGGAACCTCACGGGCGGGACCAAGACCGGCGCGGCCTATGACGGCCTGACGCAGATGCTGCTGCAACTCGATACCGCGCGGGCGTTCGGACTGCACGGCGGTCTGGTGAACGTCAGCGCGCTGTGGACTCACGGCAGCAATCTTAGCGCCACCAATCTGCAAACCATCCAGACCGCCAGCGGAATCGAGGCGGATCGTTCCCTCCGTCTGTGGGAAGTCTGGTACCAGCAGAAGTTCCTGGAGGACGACCGGCTGGACATCCGGGTCGGACAGCAGAGTCTGGACCAGGAGTTCATGACCAGCCAGAACGCCAGCTACTTCGTCAACACGATGTTCGGCTGGCCCGTGGTGCCGTCCTACGATCTGCCCGGCGGCGGCCCGGCCTATCCGCTGTCCACCCCTGGCGTTCGGCTCAGATGGCGTCCGGTCGATCCTGTCAGCTTGCTGCTGGGTGTGTTCAGCGGCAGTCCGGCCCCCGGCAATGCCGGCGATCCGCAAGCACTGAACCCTTCGGGCGTCAGCTTCCCGGTCAACCGCGGCGTCATGGTGATCGGAGAGGTGCAATACAGCTTCCCATCCCTCGGTTCCATGATCTCCGCCGACGAACCCGAACCCCTCGCCCGAACCTACAAACTCGGTTTTTGGTATAATTCGGAGAATTTCGCCGACCAGCTCTACGACAATACCGGCCGGTCCCTCGCCAGCCCGTCCAGTAACGGCGTGCCGCTGAACCACCATGGCGATTTCAGTGTCTATGCTGTTGCCGACCAGTTGGTTTGGGTGGACCCGCGTGAGGGCGACCGGACGGTCAATGTGTTTGGCCGTGTGACCGCTGCCCCGCAGGCGGATCGCAACCTGATCACCTTGGGCGTCAATGCCGGGGTAACCGTCCACGAGCCGTTCATGCACCGCGACAGCGATACCTTCGGCCTGGCCATGGGCTTCGCCAAGGTCAGCGGCAGCGCGGCGGCATTGGACGGGTCACGGGCCTATTACTCGGGCGCCTATGTCCCGGTTCGCGGCAGCGAAACATTCATCGAGGCCACCTATCAATATCAGGCGACGCCCTGGTGGCAGATCCAGCCGGACGTCCAGTACGTCTTCACGCCCGGCGGCGGGCTGGCCAACCCGAACGATCCCGGGAAACGGATCGGCAACGAGCTGATCATGGGCGTCCGCACCAACATTCTGTTTTGAGGCATCAGCAATGAAACCCCTGTATCCGATAGACTGGCGTAGAAACGAACCCGCCAGGACTCTGGCTTGCGCGCTGGTCCCGGACACGCCGAACCGGGCGCGCGCGGCGGCCGGGGCGGCCTTGCTGACGATCGCGATGGGGGGGGCGGCCATCGCCCAACAGCCCCGGGGTTTCCTGGAGACCGTCAAGCGGCATGCGACCCTGACGTCCACCGTTCCGGAGAACGGCGATCAGAACCCGTATGCGATCGTCGTGGCGCCGGCCGCCGCCGGGAAAATTCAAAAGGACGATGTGTTGATAGACAACTTCAACAACATATCGAATCTGCAAGGTCTTGGCACCACCATCGTCGATTACAGCCCGGCGAGCAAACAGACGACCTTGTTCGCTGCCCTGCCACGGCAGCTTCCGCAATGCCCGGGGGGTGTCGGCCTGACCACGGCGATGACGATGCTGAAAAGCGGGTGGATCGTCGTTGGCAGCGCACCCAGCAACGATGGCACCACCAGAACCAGGGGCGACGGCTGCCTGCTGCTGCTGGACCCGAACGGTCAACTCGTGGACACCTGGACGGGTCCCGACATCAACGACCCTTGGGGCAACATGGCGGTCATCGACAACGGCACCACCGCCACATTGTTTGTCAGCATGGTTGGATTCGGCATACCGGCGCCATCGGTACGCGATCCCGACACGGGATTTCCCGTCACGCTGCATAAGGCAACGGTATTGCGGCTTGATCTGACAATCCCGCCCGGCAAACCGCCAGCCATAAAAAGCAAGACGGTGATCGGCGACGGGTTCGCTCACCGAGCTGATAGAAGCAGCTATCTGATTGGGCCAACGGGCCTGGCGATCGCGCCTGACGGGGTGCTTTATGTCTCTGACGCGCTGGAAAACCGGATCGTCGCGATCCCGGATGCCGCCGCGCGCACAACCAGCGCCGGAACGGGCGAGGAAATCACCAGGGGCGGCCTGCTCAACCGGCCGCTCTCGCTGATTATTGCGCCCAATGGGCACCTGCTGTCGTGCAACGGCCTGAACGGTCAGGTGGTGGAAATCGATCCCATCGCCCGCAAGCAAATCTATGCGCAGTGGATCGACGCCAATCAGGCCCAGTCGCCGCCCGGCAACGGCAACCTGTTCGGCATGGCAATCAGGCCGGACGGAAAGGCGTTCTATTATGTCGCTGACGACATGAATACCGTGATGGAGTCGAGATGACCTCCCGCCGGGGTTTTCTGGGTGCCGCTGGCGGGCTGTTAGCCGCCGCCGGCACCAGCATCTCTGCCCGTGCCGCATCGGCCCGGGCCGCCGCCGGAACCGAGGCTTTCTTCGGCCCGCATCAGGCCGGGATCGTCACGCCGCAACAGTCGCATTGCTTTTTCGCCGCGTTCGACCTCACGACGGAGAAACGCGACGACGTCATCGCCATGTTGGTCGCCTGGACCAATGCCGCCAATCGCCTGAGCGAGGGCAGGACCGCCCTTCCATTGGGCGACGATCCGCGGATTCCGGCACCGGATGCCGCCGACGCACTCGGGCTGGCGCCCGCCCGGTTGACCGTGACGTTCGGTTTCGGACCGGGATTGTTCATCAAGGATGGCAAGGACCGGTATAGCTTGGCCGCGTCCCGCCCGCCGGAACTGGCCGATCTGCCGCGGTTCAACGGCGATCAGCTCATCGCCGCGAAAACCGGCGGCGATCTCTGCATCCAGGCCTGCGCCGACGACCCCCAGGTCGCCTTTCACGCCATTCGCGAGCTTGCACGATTGTCCTACGACTCAGCCGAATTGCGCTGGGCGCAAACCGGGTTCATCTCGAAGCCCGCCGACGGATCCACTCCGCGCAACATGATGGGGTTCAAGGATGGCACCCAACATCCGGCGGATATCGATAAATCGGTTTGGGCCGGCGACAGCGCCCCCGCCTGGATGCGGGGCGGCAGTTATTTGGTCGTGCGCCGCATTCGCATGGCGCTGGAGCATTGGGACCGCACCAAGGTGTCATTCCAGGAGGAAACCATGGGGCGTCACAAATACTCCGGCGCGCCGTTGGGTCTGAAGAATGAGTTCGAACCGCTGGGCCTGGACCGCAACGACAGGGACGAAAACCCGGTCATCGCCGAAAATGCCCATGTGCGCCTGGCCAACGCGGCGGAGAATGGCTGCGCCGACATACTGCGCCGCGGTTACTCCTATAACGATGGCGCCAACTTCGTGGCGGAGCGCTGGCCGCCCTGGCGCCAGGGCACGGAATACGACGCCGGGCTGCTGTTCATCTGCTTTCAGGCGGACCCGAGGACGGCGTTTGTCAAACTATTCGGGAAAATGGCGAAGTTCGATATGCTGAACCAGTTTACGACCCATACCGGCAGCGGGCTGTTCGCCTGTCCGGGCGGCGTTCAACCGGGGGAATATATCGGTCAACGTCTGTTCGAAAAAGCCTGAGCGACCGGCGGGGCGGACATTGTCTTAACGATCAGTTAACCAATTCGTGCGCAGATGGGGCCTGACCGTGTTCGCAAGGATTTCAGGCATGTCCGGCTCGCCAATGTTTTCGTCCAGCGCCTATTGGGATGGCCGCTACCGCGCGGGCGGCGGCTCCGGGGCCGGCTCGCTTGGCCGGCTCGCTCGGTTCAAGGCCGCGGTGGTCAACCGCTTCGTCCAGGACAACCGGGTCGCCAGCGTCATCGATCTGGGCTGCGGCGACGGCAGCCAACTGGCATTGCTGGAGCTGCCACGCGACTATGTCGGCGTGGATATATCGCCCGCGGCGCTGATGCGGTGTTCCGCGCGCTTTCCCAACCGATTGTTCATGCCGTACGAAATGATCGGCTGCCTGCCGGCCGCCGAACTGACACTGTCGCTGGATGTGATCTACCATCTGGTGGAGGACACGGTATTCGCCGAGGCAATGCAGTCGCTGTTCGCGCTGGCGACGCGGTTCGTCGCGATCTACGCCAGCAACGGGGAAGCCGATTGGCCGGCGCCGCATGTCCGCCACCGGGACTTCACCCGCCATGTCGCGGAAACCCAGCCGGACTGGCGGCTGCTGGCGCATCTGCCCAATCCGTGTCCGTTCGATCCGAAGCATCCGGACGACACATCGTTTGCCGATTTCTATATCTATGGCCGGCCGGCCGCCGCCTGCACGCTGCACATTCCCGCCGCGGACTGAACGCCGCCGCGAGACGTTCGCTGGCTGGCTGGACTCCCGCCGGGGTTGGGGGAGACTGTGTCTTCAACCGTTCGGAGGATGCCCATGACCCGCCAGGAACTGCGCCATCAGGGCGAAGCGATGTTGCGAACGCTGTTCGGGTCGGCGGCGCAGCCGGCCGGCCTGGCCCATCTGCTGACAGAGGCCGCTTACGGCGGCATCTGGTCGCGGCCGGGGCTTTCCATCCCGGACCGGCTGATATGCTCGATGGCGGCCTTGGGCGTCGGTCCGCGGCTGAAGGCGTTGCGCCGCCATTTGGGGGCCGCGCTGGAGCATGGCATTTCCGCCGCGGCGATCCGGGAAGTCCTGGTCCAGGCTTCGTTGTATTCGGGCTTCTCCGCGGCCGAGGAGACGCTGGAACTGGCCGGGCAGGTTTTCGCCGAACGCGGAATCCAGTTCCCGGCCGATCCGCCGGAAACCGCGTCGTTGGAGGAGTTAGACGCGCGCGGGGCGGCATTGATGGCCGCGCTGCACGGCAACCGAGCGACGCAGGGGTACGCATCGCCGGATAATCCCGTGACGGGGCAGTTATATCCGTCGGCGATCCGTTACGGCTATGGAGAGATTTGGTCTCGCCCCGGACTGGAACACCGTCAGCGCGCGCTGGTCGCGGTCGCCGCGTTCACCGCGCTGCGGCTGCCGGAGCAGGTGGCGAAATTCGGACAGTCCGCATTGAATATCGGGCTGACCAAAACAGAGGTTCTGGAGGCGATCATCCAGACCGCTCCGCTGACCGGCTTTCCACCTGCGTTGAATGCGCTGGGCGCGATCGGCGCCGCGTTGGCGGTATGAGCGGGGCTGTTTAGCGCGTCGGGCGTGCCCGGTTCGGCCGGCTTTCCGATCGTTCCGGCATTTGAAAACCACGCCAAACGCCATTGCCAACCGTACGCTTCAACGCACATAAAGATCATCATGAATGGACGTTCTCCACGGTCCCCCGGGCGCCCCCGGGCTTACGCACCCGACCCGGCCGCGCCCGCGGGCCGTCCTTGCGACACGCCGGGATGCCAGGCGGCCGGCGAATACCGTGCGCCTAAATCCCGGACCATGCTGAACGACTATCATTGGTTCTGCCTGGACCATGTCCGCGCCTACAATGCCGGCTGGGACTTTTACAAAGGTATGTCGCCCGCCGAAGTCGAAGCCCAACTGCGGGCCGATACCTCCTGGCAGCGTCCGACATGGCCGATCGGCAGCACGGGCCACACGGCCTGGGATGAAGATGTCCTGAACGATCCGCTGAATATCCTCGCCGCCGCCCGGATGAAAAACGCCAAGCGGCCGGATCCGCAGAAGCCGCCCTCGGACCTGCGGGAACCTCTTGCCACCTTGGGCCTCTCATGGCCGACGACGTTGGACGCGGTTAAATCCCGCTATAAAGAACTGGCAAAACGCCATCATCCCGACGCCAACGGCGGCAGCCGCGACGCCGAGGAACGGCTGAAGACCATCAATCTTGCCTATGCCGCGGTCCGCTCCCGCCTCGGCACCGAGGTTCGGGTGGCGGCTGCCGAATAGGAAAACTGCCTGCCGCCCTTGCGCCGCGCGCCGCCAACGCTAGACTTTCCAGGAATTGCAACAGGAAACGCTGGACTATGAACACGGCTGTCAACATCGCTTCGCCCCGCCCGACCTCCGAGATCAACCTTCCGGACACCAAGGTCTCGGCCAGGGAGGCCTTTGACATCGATATCGACATGGAGGTTCCGGCGTTCTCGGTTCGCACCGAACATGTTCCTGACATCGATACCTCGTACAAATTCGACCGGGAAACCACGCTCGCGATCCTGGCCGGGTTCACCTACAACCGTCGCGTGATGATCCAGGGGTATCACGGCACGGGTAAATCCACGCATATCGAGCAAGTGGCCGCGCGCCTGAACTGGCCCTGCATCCGCGTCAACCTGGACAGCCACATCAGCCGTATCGACCTGGTCGGCAAGGATGCGATCGTCCTGAAGGACGGCAAGCAGATCACCGAGTTTCGCGAGGGCATCCTGCCGTGGGCCTTGCAGCATGCCTGCGCGTTGGTGTTCGACGAGTATGACGCCGGCCGTCCGGACGTGATGTTCGTGATCCAGCGCGTGCTGGAAGTCGAAGGCAAGCTGACGTTGCTGGACCAGAACCGCGTGATCCGCCCGCACCCGTCGTTCCGCCTGTTCGCCACGGCCAACACCGTGGGCCTGGGCGACACCACTGGCCTGTATCATGGCACGCAGCAAATCAACCAAGGTCAGATGGACCGCTGGAACATCGTCGCGACGCTGAACTACCTGCCGCATGCGACGGAAACGGCGATCGTGCTGGCGAAAATGGGCGTCGATGCCACCAAGGATCCGGCGTCGAAGAAGCGCGTGGAAAGCATGGTCGCGCTGGCCGACCTGACCCGCGCGGGCTTCATCAACGGCGATATTTCTACGGTTATGTCTCCGCGCACCGTGATCACCTGGGCCGAGAATGCCCGCATCTTTGGCGATGTCGGCTTCGCTTTCCGGGTGACGTTCATGAACAAGTGCGATGAGGCCGAACGGTCAACGGTGGCCGAGTACTATCAGCGTTGTTTCAACGAGGACATTCCCACCGGCGGCTTCACGACGCGGAAGTTCGGCTGAAGGTTGGTTTAGCCACGGACGGGCTCCACCGTCATGGCGGGCGCAGGCCCGCCATCCACGCCTCGCGGGATAGGGCCTCGCGGGGCTGGACGTGGCGAAAGCATCGATGGCGGGCCTGCGCCCGCCATGACGGGATGGGGCGGGTATGAGCGGGACCACCAAAGACAACGCACGCGCCGAGGACTTCAAGCGCGCGACCGCGGGCGTCCTTCGGGCGATCGCCGAACAGCCGGATGTTCAGGTGGCGTTCCAGCCCGGGCCGTCCGGCGTGTCGGGCAAGCGCGCCCGGTTGCCTTTGCCGACCCGCGCGTTGCCGCCAGCGGAAATGGCCAAGCTGCGCGGCCAGTCCGACGCCATCGCGCTGCGGTTGCGCCATCACGACGACGGCGTCCACGCCCAACGCATGCCGACGCGGCGGGAGGCGAAGGACGCCTACGACGCGCTGGAACAGGTGCGGGTGGAAATCGTCGGCTCTCGCTTCATGGACGGCGTTCGCGGCAACCTGCACGCCAAACTGGCCGAGGAATGCGAATCCGAAGGTTATGACCGGATGACCCGCAAGGACCAGTTGCCGATCGACAAGGCACTGGCCCTGATTGCGCGCGAAAAGCTTTCCGGCGAACCGGTGCCCGCATCCGCGCAGCGCGTGCTGAACCTGTGGCGGGAAACGTTGGGGGAATCAGCCGATCAGGCGATGGCGGAAATGATGACCGCCCAGGACGATCAAACCGCTTTCTCCCGCGCATCGCGCAAGCTGCTGGCCGCGCTGGATCTGGCGGAGGCGGAGGTCGATGCCGAACCGGATGACAATTCCGAGGATGGGGATGACGGCGGCGAACAATCCGGCTCTCAGGACAACTCTCAGGACGGGGAAGGCCAGTCGGAATCCGAACAGGATTCGATGCTGGGTGCCCAGCCGGAAGAGATGGAGGGCGAAGCTGCCGACGACGACGGGTCCGAGTCCGAGGAGGAAGCCGCGGTTGCCGAGGGCGATGACCGGCCCGGGGGCCCGCAGCCTCGGCGGGAGCGGCCGAACCCGGACAGTGACGCGGTGTATCGCGCTTATACCCGCCAGTTCGACGAGGAGATCGACGCCGAAGACCTGTGCGATGCTGATGAGCTGTCGCGGCTGAGGCAGCAGCTCGATCAACAGTTGCAGCATCTGTCGGGTGTGATTTCCAAGCTGGCCAACCGTTTGCAGCGGCGCCTGCTTGCCCAGCAAACCCGGTCGTGGGAATTCGACCTGGACGAAGGCATGCTGGACGCCGGGCGTCTGGCGCGTGTGGTGACCAATCCGCTGCTGGCCCTGTCTTTCAAGCGCGAACTGGATACCGAGTTCCGCGATACGGTCGTCACGCTGCTGATCGACAACTCCGGGTCGATGCGCGGGCGCCCGATTACCGTGGCGGCGATGTGCGGCGATATCCTGGCCCGCACGCTGGAACGCTGCGCGGTGAAGGTGGAGGTTCTGGGATTCACCACGCGCGCCTGGAAAGGTGGACAAAGCCGCGAAAAATGGGTGCAGGACAGCAAGCCCCGCAATCCGGGGCGTCTGAACGACCTGCGGCACATCATTTATAAGGCCGCTGACACGCCCTGGCGGCGAGCCCGTAAGAACCTGGGTCTTATGCTGCGCGAAGGGCTGCTGAAAGAGAACATCGACGGAGAGGCGCTGCTGTGGGCGTATCGCCGCCTGCTGGTCCGGCCCGAACACCGGCGGATCCTGATGGTGATCTCCGACGGTGCGCCGGTGGATGATTCGACCCTGTCGGTCAATCCGGGCAACTACCTGGAAAAGCACCTGCGCGAGGTGATCCGCGACATCGAACACCGGGATCAGGTCGAACTGATCGCCATCGGCATCGGGCACGACGTGACCCGCTATTACCGCCGGGCTGTGACCATCGTGGATGCCGAGGAACTGGGCGGCACGATGATGAAAAAGCTGACGGAATTGTTCGACGAGGACATGGAAGCAG
>JAKBCJ010000167.1 GCA_021807975.1 Pseudomonadota bacterium
ATCGAACCGCCCCTGTCCGTTCCGAATCCAGCCAATGCGGGACGGGCAGGGGGCGCCCATGCCAGCGGTGAACGCAGGATGACCGAAAGCGACCAGACAGCACGGCCCCTGGCCGGCATGCGTGTCGTCGACATCAGCAACGTGATTTCCATGCCGTATGCCGGCGGGTTGCTGGCCGACCTCGGCGCCGAGGTGATCAAGATAGAGCGCACCGCGCGTCCCGATACCACGCGAACCAATCCGAACTCCGCTGTCTATCCAGATAACGATCCTGGCGAGGATCCATGGAACCGCACAGGCACCTACAACATCCTGAACCGCGGCAAGAAATCGCTGACGCTGGACCTGAGCCAGCCGGCCGGACGCGATATCCTGCGCGCGTTGATCCAGGTCAGCGACATTCTGACAGAGAATTTCACGCCGCGGGTGATGCGCGGCTGGGGTCTGGATTATCCGAACGCGTCTAAGTTGAACCCGGGGCTGATCATGCTGTCCTGCAGCGGCTACGGGCGGGAAGGACCTTACGCGCCGTATCCCGGGCAAGCCACGACGATGGAAGCGACGCACGGGATGGCGCACGTCACCGGCTACCGCGATCAACCGCCGTCGAAAGCCGGTCAGTCGTTTGTGGATTTCCTCGCCACCTGGTCGCTGATGATGGGCGTGACGATGGCGCTGCGCTACCGGAATCGTTTCGGTAAAGGACTGTGGGTCGATGTTGGCATGTACCAACTCGGCTGCGGCATGCTGTCCGAATATGTGCTGGATTGGACCGTGAACGGGCGCGCGGGCAAGCGGATCGGCAACCGCCATCCATGGTTGGCGCCGCAAGGCTGCTACCGCTGTGCCGGCGATGACGAATGGTGCGTCGTTTCAGTGCATGACGATGCGGAGTGGGCGGCGCTGTGCCGAGCGATGGATCAGCCCGCGCTGGCGGACGATCCTCGTTTTGCGACCAATGAAGCCAGGATGCGGAACCACGATGCAGCCGACGCCATGATCGCCGTCTGGATGGCCGGCGTGCCGAAAATGGCGGCCATGCACACGCTGCAAGCGGCAGGCGTGCGTGCCGGCGCCGTGTTCAATGGCCGCGACATCCACATCGATACCCATGCGCGCGCCCGGGGGATGATGGAGACGGTGAAGTTCCCGCCGAAGCGCAACATCGGCGAGCGCATGATGATCGGCCGTCCCTGGCGGCTGAACCGAATGCCTCTATCCATCCCCGGTCCGGCGCCGGCACTGGGTGAGCATAACCGCGACATCATTCAGGGGCTGCTGGGCTACAGCGATGCGCGCTACGCGGCATTGGAGCAGGGGGGCATTGTCGGCACGACGCCGGCCGCCAGCCGCCCGATCGTGCGTCTGACGATGGAAGAACGCGTGCGCCGGGGCCGTCTGGCTGCCTATGACGCGAACTTCAAACAGCGGCTTGGTCCGCTGGACGCCGGCTGATGTCCCGCGGGACAGGCGGACCATGTCCGGTCGCCGCTGTAACGGCCCCTGCATTGACCTGGATCGGTGCGCCGCCGCGGCGGTGATCCGGCCGTTTCCAGATTTCCGGTTCAGTGCCTATGATGGCAGCCGGGACGGTTCGCCCCGTGCGGCCGTAAGAAAAGGGGAACGGACATGGACTTCGGCTATACTCCGGAGCAGCAGGCCCTGCGGCGCGATGTGCGGGACTTCATTGCCGTTAACATCACGGATGCGGTCAAGGCCGAGATGCTGGACCTGAATGACGGTTTCGGCGTCAGTCCGGGCCGCCACAGTTCCCCCCATATCAACGCGCTGTTCAAAAAAATCGGGGAGCGCGGCTGGCTTGGGATCAGCTACCCGAGGGAGTACGGCGGACAGGGTGGCGACCGCATGACCCAGTACATTGTCGAGGAGGAGTTCGCCCGGGCCGATATCTCGCTGGGTATGGCCGGCAGCGGCGCGCCGGCGATCATGGCCGCGGGCACCGAAGAACAGAAGCGGTATTTCCTACCGAAGCTGATGACCGGCGAATACTCCTTCGCGCTGGGCTTTACGGAGCCGCATGCCGGCGCCGACCTGGCATCGTTACAATGCCGAGCGGTTCGCGATGGCGACGATTATGTAATAAATGGGCAGAAGATGTACACGTCGTCGGCCCATTCCGCGACGCATATCTACCTGATGGCGCGCACCAACCCGAACCTGCCAAAGCACCGCGGTATCTCGATTTTTCTGTTCCCGATGGACACGCCCGGCATCACGGTACGGCCGCTCTGGACCATCCAGAACGATCCGAAGGCGCCGCTGGGAACCACCTATGCAACGCCGCGCACCAACGAAACGTTTTTCGAAGACGTCCGTGTCCCCGCGTCCTGCCTGCTGGGCAAGGAGAATGAGGGCTGGCGGGTTGGGGCGATGGGGCTGAACCTCGACCGGGTTGGGGCGGCCCGTTACCTGATCTCGGTGCGGCGCGATGAGGACATCGTCAATTTCGTCAAGTCGAACAGCTTCGACGGTTATGCGCCGGCGAAAGATCCGGCGATCCGCGACAAGATCGCCGATTTGTGGATCGAAGCGCAGGTCTGCCGGCTGATGACGATGCGGTCGATGTCGATCGTCGAACACGGCGGCAACTTCACCTATGAAGGTTCCGCCGAAAAGACCTGGGCGCCGGAGCATGGCGTTCGCACCACGGAAGCCATCGCGCAGATGCTGGGACCGTACGGGCAGTTACTGAACGGCTCACCGCATGCGGTGGAAAGCGGCGTGTTCGCGCATAACCTGCAGGGCGCGTTCCAGTCCGGCATCAACCACGGCAGCACCCAGGTGATGCGTGACCAGGTGGCGCGCCGCGGATTGGACATGCCAAGGAAGTAACGATAAGCGCGCCAGACGCGGGGGACAGCAATGGACACGACACTCGGCGAAGAAGAAGTCATGATCCGCGAAAGCGCGCGGAAGTTTCTGGAGCTGAAATGCCCCACGAAACTGGTCCGGGCGATGGAGAAGGACGAGAAAGGCTATCCGCCGGACCTGTGGAAGGAAGCCGCCGAAATGGGCTGGCAAGGGCTGGCCCTGCCGGAGGAATACGGCGGCAGCGCCCTGCCCCTGACCTATCTGGGCCTGGTGATGCAGGAGGTGGGCCGGGCGCTGGCGCCGCTGCCGCTGCTCAGTACCGTGACCGCCGCGCTAACCCTCGCCGGGTACGGCGACAAGGCGCTGTGCCAGGAGGTGCTGCCCAGCGTCGTCACGGGCGATGCCATCCTGACCTGGGCGTTCACCGAACAGGACCCGCGCTACCGGCCGGAAACGGTGCGGATGACGGCGGTCGCCGACGGCAATGACTTCGTTCTGAACGGCACCAAGCTGTTCGTGGACAATTTCGCCGCCGCCGACAAGTGCCTCGTGGTCTGCCGCACATCCGACGATGGCCTGTCGGTGTTCCTGGTCGATACCGACAGCCCCGGTATTTCCCACAAGGCGCTGACGACGCTGGCGAAGGATAAGCAGAGCGAGGTGACGTTCGCCAACCTGCTTGTGCCGGGCAGCCGTTTGGTTGGCGAACTGAACCAGGGCGCGGCGGTTGCCCAATTCATGATCGACCGGGCCACGGCACTGCTGTGCGCGCAGATGCTGGGCGCGACGCGCAAGGACATGGAAATGGCGGTCGAATGGTCAAAGTTCCGCAAGGCGTTCGGCCAGCCGATCGGCGCGTTCCAGTCGCTGCAGCATATGTGCGCCGACATGCTGATGTGGGTGGATGGCGGCGACCTGCTGACGTTCGAGGCGCTGTGGAAGATGGATGAAGGCCTGCCGGCCGGTGTCGAGGTTTCGCAGGCGAAAGCCTTCTGCAACGAAAAGTGTCAGGCGGCGGTCCGCTCCTGCCAAGTGATCCACGGCGGCATCGGCTTCATCATGGAATTCGATCTGCAGCTTTGGTACCGCCGCGTCTGCGCCTGGACCACGCGGCTTGGCACCGCCTACGAACATCGGGCGCGCATCGCCGAGGCACTGCTGGACCACCCCGGTCAGGTGATCCTGGGCCAGCCGGTGCCGGTGATGGAACACGTCTGAACGTAACAAACCTATAGGAGACTGACGATATGGCTACATGTCCGGTATGCGGCGCGACCGTGGACGAAGCCGCGGTGCGTGCCACCACCGGCTTCACCGCGCATGGCGCCTCGGAGAGCGACCCGACCAAGGGAACCAGACAGTTCCATGACGGCAAATGGGTTTACTTCGACAGCCTTGAATGTCGCGGCAAGTTCCTGACCAGCCCGGAAACCTACACGCGTCCCTCGTAACGGACCAGCCGAGCGATGTTGCCGCCCTCCGCACTGGATGACATCAAGGTCCTGGACATAAGCGAGGGGATCGCCGGGCCGCTGTGCGCCAGGTTGCTGGGCGATTTCGGCGCGGATGTCATCAAAATCGAACCACCCGGCGGAGAGGCGGGGCGCCGGATGCCGCCGTTTGCGGGCGACGACCCGGATCCGGAAAAAAGCCTGTTTTTCCTGCTGTGCAACCTGAACAAGCGCGGGATCGTGCTGGATCTGAAAACGCCGGAGGGTGCGGCGGCTTTTCGCGCGTTGGCCCGAACCGCGGACGTGATCGTGGAAAGCTTTCAACCCGGGTATCTGGCGTCGCTGGGCCTGGATCATGCCAGCCTGGAAGCCGAGAATCCCGGCCTGATCATGACGTCGATCACGCCCTTCGGCCAGACGGGGCCGTACAGCCACTATAAGGGGTGTGAAATCGTTACTTATGCCACCAGCGGCATCATGGCGATCAGCGGCACCTCGGATCGCGAGCCGCTGAAACACGGAGGCTTCCCGGGTCACTACGAGTCCGCAATGAATGGCATGCTGGCAACGAATGTAGCACTGCTCGCGCGGGACATGACAGGCGCGGGGCAGCATGTCGATGTGTCAATGCAGGAGGTCGTGACCTCCTCGCTGGTCATCAACCAGCCCAACTACAGTTTCGCCGGCGGCGTCCAGGGCCGCCGCAAGCCCGAGGGTGGCTCGCTTGGCCATGTCACCCCATGCAAGGACGGCTATTTCGTTGCGCAGGAGGGCGGCAGCGCCACCTGGGACGACATCGCCAACTTCTTCGGCCGCGAGGAACTGAAGGACGAACGGTTCTCCAACCCGGCGCAGCGCATGCTTCATGGCAGCGAACTGGACGAGATCATCAAGGACGCGGTGAAGGACCGCACGATGGCGGAGATGTTCCGTACCGCCTCCGAACAGTTCCGCATGCTGTTCGGGATTGTGCAGACACCGGAGGATCTGGCGAACTGTCCGCAGCTCGCCGCCCGCGATTACTACCAGGAGGTGGATCACCCGGTCATCGGCAAGATCCATGTCCCATTCCGCCTGTTCAACCTGAGTATCGGTGGCGCGACCTGCCGCCGTCCGGCGCCATTACTGGGACAACATAACGCGGAGGTGTTGGCTGAACCCGGCTGCGCCGCGGCCTGAGAGGAAACGGTGGCCAGTCATGGCTGAGCAAGACGAAGCGCCCGGGCTTCCGCTGAAAGGCCTGCGGATTATCGACATCAGCAACGTGTTTTCGTTGCCCTATGCCGGTGGCCTGCTGGCTGATCTGGGGGCCGAGGTCATCAAGATCGAGGGTCCGGCGCGGCTGGATGTTTCGCGCGGCGGCGCCTTCTCCGGCATCTATCCAGACAATGAGCCGGGCGGCGATCCGCACAACCGCACCAGCACCTATAACCTGCTGAACCGCGGCAAGAAGTCGCTGGTGGTCGATCTGCGCCGCCCCGAGGGCAGGCAAATCCTGAAGGACCTGATCAAGGTCAGCGATGTGCTGACCGAGAATTTCACTCCACGGGTCATGCGCGGCTGGGAACTGGATTATCCCAATGCCAAGGCATTGAACCCGAACCTGATCATGGTGTCATGCAGCGGATATGGGCCAGAGGGGCCGTACTCCAGCTATCCGGCGCAGGCGACGACGCAGGAGGCCACCCATGGGCTTGTCCATGCCACCGGCTACCGCGGCGACGAGGTGCCGTCGAAAGCGGGACAGTCGTTCGTCGATTTTCTGGCAACCTGGGCACTGGTGATCGGCACCACGACGGCCCTGCGCTACCGCAACCGGTTCGGCAAGGGCCTGTGGGTCGATGTCTCCATGTATCAGCTCGGTTGCACCATGGTTGCGGAACGAATCCTCGACTGGCAGGCGAACGGCCGGCAGGGCGAACGTATTGGCAATCGTCATCCGTGGCTTGCGCCGCAGGGCTGCTACCGTTGCGCGGGTCAGGACGAATGGTGCGTCGTGTCCGTGCAGGACGACGAGGAATGGTCGGCATTTTGCCGAGCGATCGAGCAGCCCGCTCTGGCGGACGATCCGCGCTTCGCCAGCAACGCCGCCCGGATGCTCAACCACGACGAGATCGACGCGATTATCTCCGACTGGATGGCGCGGTTCGGGAAATTCGAAGCGATGGACACGCTGCAGGCTGCCGGTGTGCGCGCCGCCGCGGTATTCGATGCGCGCGACATGCATACGGACCGGCACGCCAAGGTTCGGGGCATGCTGGAGACGTTGCCGTTCCCGCCGGAGCGGGGCATCGGCAAGCGCGCGATCATCGGCCGGCCCTGGAAGCTGAGTAACCTGCCCCTGTCGGCGCGCGGACCTGGCCCATGTTTCGGCGCCCACAATCGCGAAATCCTGTGCGATCTGCTGGGTTACAGCGATCACCGGTATCAGGCGCTGGAGGAGTCCGGTGTCATCGGGACGGAACCGGCTGTTCCCCGTCCGATCGTGCGCATGACCATGGATCAGCGTGTTCACGGCGGCCGGCTGGCCTACTGGGATCCGGACTACAAGCAGCGCCTGGATGTCTGATCAGGCAGCGACGAACGCAACATCCCATCCGTCGCCGCGTCGCGGCAGAGGGCGCCGGCGCTTTTCGCCGCGCCACACGACAGCGCCGTCCGCGGCAACCGCCCAGGCATCGCCGACACTCAATACGCGCAGGCCATCGCCGGCTTTCGCGTGAGACGTGATATGGTGATGGCCGTGTACGATCAGTTGCGCACCCATCGCGCGGGCGAGCTGATCCAGCGCACGCACCCCGGCGGGATGACTGGACGGTGCTTCGTGCGTGATCAGCACATCGGCTTTCTGTGACGACAGTGCATCGAAGTCCTCCGGCCAGATTGCCGTGGCGCCAAGAATATGTGCCGATGCGGCCGCCTGCGCCGGGCCCAGATCCGGACGGCTGGCGGCCAGGGCGGCCGGAAGGTCCGCGCGCCGATGCACCCGAGGCCGCGCGTTCCCCGACCACACCTGCGATTCGAACGTTCCGCCCAGGCCGGCGACGCGCATTCCCGCGATCTCCATGACCCGGCCGTGCAGGGCGCCGTGCGATGTCCGTGGATTGCAGGCCGGATCGGCGAGGTTCGACCACATTTCTGTTCCGCCGTCGTAGTCATGATTGCCGTGAATCCAAAACACCTCAATGCCCCGGTCCAGCAGCGGTGCGGCGACCTGGTCGAGCGGCGCGGTGCATTCGATATCGCCGAGCAGAATGGCGGCCTTGGGGGTGTTTGGCAGGGTGGAGAGGCCGCGTTCGACGTGGTGCCAGTTTTGGTGAATGTCGCCGATGAAAATAAGACTCATGCGCTGCCGGGGCCTGAAGGTGAGCCACTATTCAGCAGGCGCCGAACCGCAGCGCAAGCGATACGGCGCCGCATGCCGGTCAGCGGGCGCGGCTAACTGATTTTCCAGATATCCCCGGCCCTGGCGATATGTGCGATCGGCGTCAGGCTGTCCACCTGGAAGCCGGTTTTCTCCAGCCAGGCATCGAAATCCGCCCTGGTGTTGGCATGACATTCCGCGATGACGCGCCCGTCGGCCAGGGCAATCACCTCGGTTATGGTCGTGCGCGGGTCCACACGCCAGCGGCTGGTGGCTTTCAGATCGGTGGTGAATTTATCCAGGTCGTCCCAACCGGGTACTGTTCCGATCGCGATCCAACGTCCCATGTCGTCTCCTCTGCCGTTTGCGGCGGCGCTAGATTGGGTCAGGCCTCTTTTGGCGCAACGAAAGGATAGGGCACCGCGCGGCCGCCCTTGACCGGCAACACAATGGTTGCGGTGCCGGGACATGTCTCAATGTCGTCCTGAGTCTTCATGCCGACATCCATCTCGATCAGCCCCAAACCGTCGGCGACACGCTTGCCGGTCACCGTGGCCCAGACCGTCAGGGTGTCACCCGGCACGATCATTGCGCGATGCTGGAACTGCACCTTCCACGGCCATCCATCCGGCAGGCACAGATCCTTCAAATAGCGTGGCAGGATGCTTTGCTTCCACGATCCCTGCGCCAGGATGTTCGGCAGTCCGTCGTGATAGACAGCGAAGCTCTGGTCGTAATGAATGCGGTGCCAGTTCTCGATTGCCGCGCTCCAGCGAAACAGATGGGTCGGCGTCATCGGCCCGATCACCAGTGGCGGCATCTCCTGCCCGACCTCGATGTCGTCGAACCAGGTTTGCGGCTTGGTCCGAAGCTCGTCCGCGGTCACCATGTCTTGTGTTCTCCCGATGCGGCCGGGTTCAGCGGCGGATGGTGGATGCGCGCAGGATGCACAGCACCGCGTCATCCTGGTTGGTGTAGGTGGTCTGCGTCGTCACGACCAGCATCGGCGTGCCGTCCTTGGTAACGCGGCCCTTGATGTCGTGGTACTTGGCCTGACTGTAGATATGGTCGCCAAGAGCCGGGTATTGATAGACCTCGATTTCGTTGCCGGCGTTCAGGATTCGCTTCAGCGGCGTCGGCAGCGACGGCAACTGGCCCTTGCGGTCCGGCCCCCCTTCGCGAACCCCGCCGATGCCGTCCGAGTTCGGATTTTCCGCAAAGGCCCGCGTAATCGGATCGTCAACCCCGGCCAGCGTCTTGCGGCCGATATAGGAACAATAGATTGGCGGCGTCACGATGCCGCCGAACTTTGTCGTCCTGGCGAATTCGTCGTCCCAGTAACGAGGATCGGGGTCCATGATAGCATTGGTAAAAATGCGCAGGCCTTCGCGTTCGATGCCCCAGGGCGGACTGGCCTCGACCTTCTCGGCGGAGATGCCGATCAGCGCCTTCACCTCATCGGTCAGGGGATTTTTTGTCTCGCTCATGCAATGCTCCTTCTTGAGCAAGATGCTTGCTCCGGCCCGACACACAACACCATGCCCCGCGAACGCGGAGCGTACGTCCCTGCCCCGCGGCCTCGGCCGGTTGCGGCTTCGGGAAGAACGGCTCTTCCCGGGGCCATATGCGGACCGCCCGGATTCTCCGCCTCCGGTTGAACAAGGTCAAGTCTCCGCCGCGGTCGATGGCATCGCCGGAGCATAGCAGTTTGCCGGTTGGCCCCATCGCCTCCGACGCCGCGCGCAG
>JAKBCJ010000168.1 GCA_021807975.1 Pseudomonadota bacterium
CGGCACGAATCCCAGCGCGCAGCTTTGTGCCGCGATCAGTCCGGCGGCCTCGCCCGGACCATACTCGCCTGTTACGAATACGCGTTCCGTGGCCATGATCCTGGCATCGTCGATCGTATGTCCGACTACCACGAATTCCAGGTCCAGGCCGCGCCGTTGCGCATCGCGCGCGCAGGCCAGCAGGATATCGTAGCCCTTGTGAACGCCGACGGCGCCGACGACGCAGACGCGCGGGCGCCCTGGGGATGGTGCGCGGGGATGGCTGACGACAGCGGTATCGTCTTCGTGCGGGATCGTAGTTGTCCGAAGGTCAGGGAAGTACCGGCGCAGCCGTTGCCCCACGTCGTCGGCTGGTACGGCAACCCGCCGAGCCTTGGCGAGGAACCGGCCGGAGCGGCGGCGTAAATCCCCGACGGGGATGTCTTCTTTGAGGAAATGGCCGTTGTCGGCGACGCAGGCCTCGCAGTCCGCCAGATCCGGTTCCCCGCAATAGCGGTTAAACGCCGCCACCAGCGATATCCGGGGGCAGACCCAGGCATAGTCGTGAATATGCACGTCGCAGGGTAGGGCGAGTTCGGCGGTCAGCTCGTAGATTTCGGGTCCGTAATTGGCCAGATGATGCACCTCGATACAATCGGCGCGGGCGGATCGCAGAAGGCTGACCAGTAATGGCATGTCGGCGGGCATGGTGAACACCAGATTGGGCAGGGTGTCGTCTGCCGCGTCATGCACGGCGATCGCCGGCTGGTGTGCGCTGGTTTCGGCGGGCCGCAGCACGATCGGCCGGCGTCCGTCGGCGGCCCGGGCGGCGGCGATCTGGCGTATCCGGTGTTCGACGCCGCCGCCATCGTTGTGAGTGATCAGGATCGCCGCCTGCCGCCACTGTTTTCCGCGCTGCTTCCAGGCCAGCAGATCGATTGCGCGCCGGGCCGGTGCCAGCGGGTCGTCGCGGAGATACCGTTCGATCAGCGCATCGTATCCGGGATGCAGGGCTTGCAGCAGCCGGCCGTTGCGCTGGCGCAGATGGATGGCATCCGAACCGAACGATATTCCGGCATGGTGACCGACAAACAGACCGGTCAGGGCGACGTTGCGCCAGCCCAGCCGCCGGGCGCGCAGGCACAGGTCGTTCTCCTCGCCATAGCCGCGGGCGAATACATCGGTACGGAATGCCCCGGCGGCGTTCAGGCCATCGCGGCGCAGGTACAGGCAAAATCCCACGCCGACCGGAATGTCCACCGCGGTGCACCCGTTTGCCTGTTCAGCCAGCCGGTCCAGCCGGTTGGTTGCTGCCTGGTCCGGCTTCGGGTTCGTTCCGGCGGGTCCCGGGTAGCTGACGATGCCGGCGTCGTTCGACAACGGCGTGACGCTGAAAATGTCGGGCGCCGCATAGGCGGCTGCCCGCAGCCGCTCGATCCAGCCGGGGGGAACCAGCGTGTCGCTGTTCAGCAGCACGACATCGCGGCCGCGGGCCATGCGCAATCCGGCGTTCGCACTGGCCGGAAAGCCCAGGGCGGTGGCGTGGCGGTGCAGACCGATCCGGCGCCGGGCGTGCAGATCGTTGATGACAGCGATGACGGCCGGATCGCTGGAGCCGTCGTCGATCACCAGAACCCGCACGTCATCGGGGACGGAGGCGAGAACGCTGGCCAGGCACGCCGCAACCACTGGTCCGCCGTTATGCACCGGGATGACGACGGTTGTGCCGCGCCGCTGTTTACCAGCACCGACCGGTTTAGCCGGGATGGGCGCATCGACCGGCAGGGGGAGATGCGAGGCGGGATAGTCGCGGCCGATCCGTAAGGCGGCCTGACAGTAGATCGCGCTTTCCACATCGGGATCGACCGGGCTGCCGGCCAGTTCGCGGCCGTCGGGTCCGCCGACACGGATTGGACCGGCCATATCCCGCAGGTCCTCCGCCGAGAGGCTGAACGAGCGCGGACGGGCGAGCGGTCCGGTGTCGGCGACGGCGATGGATTCGTCCGCCGGGGCGATGGTGCGTGTGCGGCCATGCCGGTCTGTCAGGGTCAGAACTGGGCCGGTTGCAGGGTCGTTCGGGTGCCAGGCCCAGCCGAGAAGGCCGCCGTCGCGGGCTTCGACGCATCCGGTCGTTCGCCGGATGGCAGCGATACGGATGGGGCTGCCCAGCAGATGGGCACCGTTCGCCAGCACCTCGACCGTCTGGCAGCGTTCCCACTGCTTCGGCAGCCGCTTGGCGGTGACGGGGCGGCCGTCCAGCGTGACAGTCACCGGGGCTTTCGGCCCGGGATGGATTTCCAGGGTGCCATCGGGCCTGAGTGCACACCATCCGGCGGGTGCGATGCGATCCGCCAGCGCGGTCGAGTCCTTGTCGAACGCGTGATACGACAGAACCCTGGCCATCGGTTCGGCAGCCGCCGCCGGATCGCCGGTTCGGATTTTGACGGTGGCCAGCCCCAGCCACGCCTGCCGGACATCGTACTCCGCGGCGACCGAGGCGAACAGCACCTCGGCCCGGGCGGGATCGGTGGCCAGGCACAGGCTGGCCAGCGTCAGGGCGACGTTGGGATCGGTTGGTACCAGCCGTCGAGCCCGTTCGATCCACCGCAGTGCGGTTGCGGTATCCTGTTCCGCGACCGCTGTCATCGTGCGTGCGATCGCTTCGCGGGCAAGCGCGACGATGGCCGGTTCGGTGCCGGTATCGCCCGGCGGCATGGTTCAGCCGCCCGCCACCCGGGTTGCTGTATCCCCGGGTTCGGCGCGGTCATCCTGGCTGACCGGCGGGGGAAGCGCGGCAAGGTCGGCTTTCGCGTCCTGCAGCCCCTGGGCGACGGCCCGTTCGGTCCAGCGGCGGGCTTCCTCGATATCCTGCTCACCGGCCAGTTTGCGGGCCAGGTAGCGGCCAAGCATCATCTGGGCATAGGGGTGGCCGCGTTCGGCGGCGGCGCGGAACCAGCGCTGCGCCTCGACTCGGTCCCACGGGACCTCGTGACCGCCGCCGTACATCGCACCGACGGCGAACATAGCGCCGACGTGGCCGCGCGCGGCGGCTTTTTCGAACAATACGAGGGCGGCCGGGTGGTCTTTTGCGCCGCCGCGGCCGGACAGCATCATATCCGCCAGCATGACCTCGGCTTCGATCATGCCGATTTCGGCGGCTTTGGTGATCCACAGGCGGCCTTCCTCGGGGTTGGCCTCTACCCCGCGGCCTTCGACCAGCATGCGGCCGTACCAATACTGCGCGTTGACTACGCCGTCGGCTGCGCGGCGCAGCCATTCGGCGGCCTTTCGGTCATCGCGTTCGATGCCCACACCCTCCGCGAGGCAGACGCCGAAGTTGAAGGCGGCGATAAGGTCGCCCGATGCAGCGGCCTGTTCGAACCAGGAGCGGGTACGGATCTGGTCTTGCTCGTCGCCATGTCCGCGCAGCAGCAGGTTGCCGAGATCGACATTGGCGCCGGCATCGCCCGCCCGGGCGGCCATGCTGAACAACCTGGCGGCTTCTTCCTGGTCGCGCTGCACACCCGCGCCGGTCAGATACAGCATGCCCAACGCCCGGGCGGCGCCTTTGTGGCCGGCATCCGCCCCGCGGCGGAACCACATCGCGGCTTCCGCATAGTTCGGCGGCAGTGAACCGCCGCGGGCATAGATGTCGCCCACCAGGGCGGCGGCTTCCGGGTCGCCGGCCAAAGCGGCCCGGCGCAGCCAGGATTCGCCCTCGGTCGGGTTCTTCGCGACGCCGTTGCCTTCCATCAGGGCGAAACCCCAACGTGCCTGGGCTCCGCGGTTGCCCTTTTCGGCCCCTTGTTTGTAGCAGGCGGCGGCGGCGGCGCGGTCTTGCGGAACGCCGAGACCGCGTTCCAGGACCATGCCATAGAGGTAAAGCGCCGTGGCCAAGCCGTTTTCCGCGGCCTTGGACAGGTTGTCGATCAATGCTTGCTGGACGCCGGGCTTGCTGGTGTCGCGTGCCAGGACGAGTGCCCAGCCAAGCTGGCCTTGCGGGCAGCCGCCGGCGGCCGATTTTTCGTACCAGCGGTCGCCTTCGTCGAGATTACGCAGGTTTTCCGGGCCGGAGGTCAGGATGAACCCCAGGACCGCCTGTCCGTCGGCGGACCCGGCTTCCGCGGCGCGCCTGGCCCACTTGGCCGCGGCCGTGTAGTCCGGTTCGGCGGTGGTCTGGCCGCCGAACAGACCCGCACCGCTGCCGGGGCCGTTGTCAGCGAAGCCGGGGGCCATGCCGTGAAGGCACAGCGTCGCCAACAGCGCCTGCGCCTCCACATAGCCCTTCTCCGCCGCACGCTCCACCCAGCGTACGCCGTCGGCTCGGCTGGGTGGGACGCCGGTTCCTTCCAGGTAGCAGCGGCCGACGCGGAATTCCGCTTCCGGGATTTTGGCCCGGGCCGCGCGGGACAGCAGCGCGAAGGCGCCCTTTGCGTCGCCCTGTTCCAGAAGCTGGGTACCCCGGCGGAGCGACGCGGCGGGG
Organism: Pseudomonadota bacterium; assembly: GCA_021807975.1. Taxonomy (GTDB): domain Bacteria; phylum Pseudomonadota; class Alphaproteobacteria; order Acetobacterales; family Acetobacteraceae; genus Rhodopila. The sequence continues at coordinate 4,463 of JAKBCJ010000168.1, forward strand.
GAAAAGCCGCCGATGACCTTGTCGAGTAAAGACATATGCCGGTTGAGTCCTTTGGGTGCGGGGCCTTACGGCTCCCGCATGCCTTCGGTGGCTAAGGGGATAAATTTTCCAAGCATGTAGCGCATGATCGTCTGCTTGCCGACGCGGATATCGGCGGTAACCGGCATGCCCGGGGTCAGGTGGAAGTTCGGTGGCGTGTTGTGCAGGGCGATATCGTCCAGGGTGACCCGTGTGCGGTACCAAAGGCCGTTCTGGGTGCTCGCAACCGGGACCGCACCGGTTGGATTGCGCTGTTCGTCTTCCGCGCTGAAGCTGTCGGGGCTGACGGTTCGCACGACGCCGTGGGCGAGGCCGTACTGAGAATACGGAAATGTATCGAATTTGATGTCCACCGCGTCGCCGACCCCGATGTAGCCGTCGTCCTTGCCATCGACATTGGCTTCGACTTCCAGAGGCGCATCGGTCGGCACCAGGGTAATCAATTGCTGGCCGGGGCTCAGCACCGATCCAACCGAGACCTTGCTGACGGTCAATACGGTCCCGTCTTCCCGCGCCCGCAATTCGACCAACTGGCGGCGCAACTGCGCTTTGCTCAACGACTCGCGCGCATCCGACAGTTTGCTGAGCGCGTCCGTCAGTTTGTCGGCGATTTCAGCATGCCAGGTCTGCACGTAGCCGTTGCGTTCGGCGATCATCGCGGCCAGGTCGCGCTGGGCGCCAAGCTGCGTCTGGCGGGCGGTGTCCAGTCCGGCCTGCATCTGGACCCGGGTGTCCATCGCCGCCAGGGTGTTCAGCTTGGAGCCGACATTCAGATGCTCCAGTTCCTTGCGCATTCCTTCCAGGGTGCGGGCATAGTTCAAGCGGTCAGTATAGTTGATGATATCGGAGTTGGCGCGGGCGATTGTTGCTGACAAGCTGTCGATTTTTTGCTGGTAGCTTTCGATCTTGTAATTGAATTCGGCCTGCCGTTGTTGGTAGATCGACGCCTGCAGGGCCATGTTCGGATCCATCCCGATGTAGCTGAAAGAGCGGTTCTCCACTTCGGCCTGCATACGGGAGACCTGGGCCTGCAACGTCGAGACCTGGGCCACGAGCGTGCCCATGTCGGCGGTCGCGAAGGTTGGATCGAGCCGGGCGAGGATCTGGCCGGCATGAACGATGTCGCCGGCCTGAACGTCGATGGAGCGAACGATCGCGGTTTCCAGAGGCTGCACGACGACGGTTGCCGATCGGGCAACGACGACGCCGCCGGCGCTGACCACGCGATCGACCTTCACCACGCTGGCGATCACGATCAGCATCACCACCATGCTGCTGAACGTCCATGAAAAGCCGCGAGCGATGCGCGGCATGGGCATGTTGATGATGGCGGTGGACGGCGATTGGTACTCCAGGATGACGGGCAGGGTTGGGTCCTGCCGGTCCTCGATGGTTGTACTAACGGCCTTGGAGGAGGGTCGGGGCAGGAGCTGCATGACCGGTGCCTTCGTTTTGCATGTGACGGTTTTGCTGGTTCCAGAGGGTGCGATAAATTTCGCAACGCTCCAGCAGCACGGAGTGGGGGCCGATATCCGCCAGCTTACCACGGTCCAGAACCATGATCTGGTCGCAGTTTACCAGGGAGGACAGGCGGTGGGATACGATGACCATCGTTCGGCCGCGGGCGATCCGAAGCAGGTTGGCGTTCACCAGCGCTTCTGATTCCGGATCGAGCGCGCTGGTGGCTTCGTCGAGGATCAGAATGCGAGGATCGGTGATCAGGGCGCGGGCGATGGCGAGGCGCTGACGCTGCCCGCCGGAAAGGTTGGGCGATCCTTCCTCGATATAGGTTTCGTAGCCGTTGGGCATACGCTCGATGAATTCTTCCGCTCCGGCCAAACGCGCTGCCCGGATGGCATCTTCCAGCGTCAGGCCCGGACGGCCAGCCAGGATGTTGTCGCGGATCGAGCCGCGGAACAGGAAGTTTTCCTGTAGCACGACGCCGAAGCTGGAGCGCAGATGCCGGAGGTTGATTTCCCGCATGTCGGCGCCATCGATTTTGATGTAGCCGGAATATTCGCGGTTGATGCCCTGAAGCAGCCGTGTGGCGGTTGATTTGCCCGAACCGGAACGGCCGACGAGACCCAGCATGGTGCCGGGCGGGATCGAGAAGCTGAGGCGGTCGAGCGCGGGCAATTTGGTGCCGGCATAGGTAAAGGTCACGTCTTGGAATGTGACGGCGCCGGCGAACTTGGGACGCAGGCCGCCATTGGCCGCGTCTTCCAGCGGCCGGTTCAGCACATCGGCTGCCTGTCCCATGGCTGCGCCGACTTCTTCCCAGTCCTCGATCAGACGGGCCAGACCGACCAGCGGCTGGCTGACGCGCTGTGCCAGCATCATGAAGGCGAACAGACTGCCGACCATGTATCCCGAGGTGTCGGTCAAGGCGAGCAGGGCGCCAACCAGGATCACGCCCATCCACATGAAGCGTTCGATCGGGGTGACCAGGGTTTGCGGCCAGTTCGACAGCCTGCCCAAATCCATGCGCCATTTGCCGACCTCGGCGGTGCGTTCGTCCCACAGCGCCTTGCGTTGCGGTTCCAGGGCCAGGGCCTTCACCGTCTTGATGCCGAAGATCGTTTCGCCGAGCGCGGCGTTTTTCAGTGTTTCGGCGCCGACGACCTTGGCGAAAATGGTGCGCATCGGCCGGAGGTAGGCCAGGATGATCAGCATGATCAGCGTGGCGCAAACAAGGACGATCCAGGCGAGGGTGGCGTTCAGCCAGAACAGCAGCGGCAGCAGAACGAGCAAGGTGATCATGTCGAGCAATGTCGTCATGAGCTTGCCGGTCATGAACTCCCGGATTTTGTTCATCTGGCCGACTTTATACATGGTTTCACCGGCCGGGTGCCGTTCGAAGTAATCGAGCGGCAGCCGGATCAGCCGGTTGAAAACATGCAGGCTGAGCTTGGCGTCGGTGCGTACGCCGACGACCAGAATGATCAGGCGGCGGGCGTATCCCAGCAGTGTCTCATAGAGCACAGACACGCCGAGGATCAGCGAAATAAGCAGCAGTGTCGAGTAGCTGTGGTGCGCCAGTACCCGATCGACCACCTGCATGACCAGAAGCGGCGGCAGGATGGTCAGTATGCTGATCGCGAACGAGGCAATCAGCAGATCGACAAGGTGTTTCTTTTCCTTCAGCACAAGGCCGATGAGCCAGTTCATGGTGAACGGCGGATCGGCTTCGGCCTGGGACCGTTCGGCACGCAGCAGCACGCTATCGCCGCCCCACACCTCATTCAGGCGCATTTCATCGACCGGGACCGGCGGCTCTGCTTCCGGCGCGCGCGGATCGCGGATCAGTACGACTTTCTGTTCGGCATTCGCGCCGATCAGCAGGCCGGCCGACCCGTCCTTGAACAGCAGGATCACGGGTCCGCTGCCGCCGACAGTGAACAGATGGCGCCAGCGCAGCCGCAGGGCCCGGGACCACATGCCGCTGCTTTGCGCCCAGGCGGACAGCGCGGCGGCGCTTGGCTGGGTATCGCCGGGGCCGCCGCGGAATTCGCTGGGATCGAGGTCGAGGCCGAAGTACCGCGCGGCCATCATCATCGCGAGCAGGCGCGGATGGATAGGACCGCGGCCCTCGCCCTCATTCGCGGCTGACATGCCCGCGCCGGAGGTGCCGCCGCCGCCGGCTTCGGCCACGGACGTGCGGCCATTGCCCAGTGGCCCGGGTGTGTATCCGTCAGATATATCCACGAGCTAACCCTTCTAGCGGCGTATCAGGCAGCATAAAGGCCGGGACAGGTCCCGGACACTCTCGGCGCCTAGCCAAGTTGATAACACGGACGCGAGACCGTCGCATCCATTCCTGCCCCTAGCGAACGGGCTGAGATAACCGATCGTACCCCCCGGGGGCGCCATTATCCCGGCGACCATTCGATCACGATTTCGAGTATGTCGAAGCGAAGGCCAAAAACCAATAAAAATCTTGATTTCGAGATCATACTAGCTTCGACGCCGCATTAACAACGCGTTCCGATTGAAGTTTCGGCGGGCGATCCTGCCATGTCTGGACAGGTTTTGCCACATGCATGGGGCTTTTCCAAACGACGAATGGTTACAGAACCGCGTGATGCCGTAGGCCGTCGTCAGGCGGTCAATTTGGGGTTATTCTGTGGCCTGGACCGACAGGGGAACAAGGGATGGACATCCGAGCGGCTGGTTTGGCCGACGTGCCCGATATTCAGGCAATCTATGCGCACCATGTATTGCATGGAACCGGTACGTTCGAGGAGGAGCCTCCGTCAGTGGAGGAGATGACGGTTCGCTTCCGTAAGGTCGTGGATCGCGGCTATGTCTGGCTGGTTGCCTCCGATGCAACGGGCGTGCTGGGGTACGGGTATTATGCTCCATTCCGGGAGCGGTCGGCGTATCGGTTCACCGTAGAGGACAGCATCTATGTCCGCGAGGACGTGCGCGGCCAGGGTGTCGGCAAGGCGCTGGTGGTGCGGTTGATCGAACTGGCGACGGCCGCAGGTCTGCGGCAGATGATCGCGGTGATCGGGGATTCCGAGAATGTGGGCTCGATCGGTGTGCATGCCAGCCTCGGGTTCCAGATGATCGGCACGATGAAGTCGGCGGGGCTGAAGTTCGGGCGCTGGCTGGATGTGGTAACGATGCAGCGGCCGCTTGGCAAGGGCGACACGAATCTGCCCGTTTGATGCGGATCGACCGCCAACTCGCGGCGATGGCGGCGTATGGGTTTGTCTCCGGCCTGCCGTTGCCGCTGTCCGGGTTCACCTTGCGGCTTTGGCTGGCGGATAGCGGGGCCGGACTGTCGGTCATCGGGCTGACAGCCTGGATCGGCCTTGCGTACTCGCTGAAGTTTCTCTGGTCGCCGCTGCTGGACCGGCCGCCGCCG
>JAKBCJ010000169.1 GCA_021807975.1 Pseudomonadota bacterium
GTGGTTGTGGCCGGGATTTGGGCTGTTTTCGCTCAGGGAGATTGAGCCAACAAAAACTCAACCGCCCGGAAAACCTCCGACACGCAACAGCGTCAGAAGATCGGCAGCGATCGCCGCGCCGAATCCGGGGATCCAGCTTCGGATCGCCTCAGGCGCCTGCCATGTTGCTGTCAAGTGGCGGAATGGCCGGCGCGGTTCGGAATACCGCTAACAGTCCAAGGAGAAACTGGTCCCGCAGCCGCAGGCGGACTTCGCGTTCGGGTTGCGCACCGCGAAGTGGCTGCCCATGAGTTCGTCGGTGTAATCAAGCTCCGAACCGGCCAGCAGATCCATGCTGACCGAGTCGACGACGACCCGGGCCGAACCGCGTTCGATGACCAGATCGTCGGGCTGGGCCTTGGGGTCAAGCTCGAACTTGTACTGAAACCCGCTGCATCCGCCTGCCAGTACGGCAACGCGAAGGGCGGTTTCGGTGGCCTGCTTCGTCTCGGCGACGATCTCGGCGATCCGGCTGGCGGCGCGATCGGTGATGGCGAATTTTTCCATACCCGCAAGATAGGCATATCCGCGGCGAATTTGAAGCGGTTCCGGCGATTGAAGCCAAACAAGCCAGGGTGTATCGGCGGACTATGTTCGTCCGTCCACCGCTGGCTCCTTATGCCGTGTCCGCCGCCACCGCGCGCGGCCGGCTGCACCACGAGCCGGAGGCAAACACCCGATCGCCCTGGCAACGCGACCGCGACCGGGTGATCCACAGTTCCGCATTCAGGAAACTGCAATACAAGACCCAGGTTTTCGTGAACCATGAGGGCGATTTCTACCGAACCCGCCTAACGCACAGCCTGGAGGTCTCGCAGGTCGCCCGCTCCATCTCCCGGGCGCTGGGACTGGACGAGGATCTGACGGAGGCGCTGGCCCTGGCGCACGATCTTGGCCATCCGCCGTTCGGCCATGCGGGCGAGGAAGCGCTGAACGTGTCGATGAAGCCGTGGGGTGGCTTCGATCACAATGCCCAAAGCCTGCGGATCGTGACATTGCTGGAAAGCCGCTACGCCGGCTGGGACGGGCTGAATCTGACGTGGGAAACGCTGGAAGGGCTGGTCAAGCACAATGGCCCGCTGCGCCATCCGGTGCCCTATATCGCCGACTATAACGACCGGCACCGGCTGGATTTGCACACCCAGCCCAGCGCCGAGGCTCAGGTCGCCGCCATTGCCGACGATGTGGCCTATCACTCGCACGATCTGGACGACGGGTTGCGGGCGCGCCTGTTCGCCATCGACGATCTGAAGCATCTGCCGGTCGTCGGCGACTCACTCGCCGCCGCTCGGAAGTCCAGTCTGGACGTGCCGCCGCCCCGTTTGCGGCACGAGATGCTGCGGCGGGTGATCGATGCCATGGTCAGCGACCTGATCGCGGAATCGGGCCGGCGGCTGGCAAAGCTGGAGCCTGACAGCCCGGACGCGATCCGCCGCCACAAGCATCGGGTTATCGGCTTCAGTCCGGCGATGGCCGATGCCAACCAGGCGATCAAGGACTTCCTGTTCGCGCGCATGTACCGACACTGGCGGGTCAACCGCATGTCCGCCAAAGCGAAACGGCTGACCGAGGACCTGTACCGGCTGCTGCACGCCGATCCAACCATGCTGCCCGACGACTGGCGGGCGCGGGCGGGGGAAGGGGGCATGCAGCGATCCGCCACCATCGTCGGCGATTACATTGCCGGCATGACCGACCGCTACGCGATGGATGAGCATAAGCGGCTGACCGACATCAGCGTTAACAGCTAGCGAACGGCCCGCCCCGCCGCAAGGCGGCTTGCCCTTCCGCGCGCAAACCCTTACTCAGCCGCCCGAACCTGAACCCGAGGAGGCCTCGATGGCCATTGAACGCACGTTTTCGATTATCAAGCCGGACGCCACCCGCCGGAACCTGACCGGCAAGGTCAACGCGGTGCTGGAGGCCGCCGGTCTGCGCATCGTCGCCCAGAAGCGCATCCACATGACCACTGCCCAGGCGGAGACGTTCTATGGCGTGCATGCCGCCCGTCCGTTCTTCCGTGATCTGGTGACGTTCATGACGTCCGGCCCGGTTGTCGTGCAGGTGCTGGAAGGCGAGAATGCGGTTGCCCGCCATCGCGACGTGATGGGTGCGACCAATCCGGCCAACGCCGCCGAGGGCACGATCCGCAAGCTGTTCGCCGAGAGCATCGAAGCCAATTCGGTCCACGGCTCCGACAGCCTGGAGAATGCGGCCACCGAAATCGCGTATTTCTTCGCCGGAACCGAGATTGTCGGATGAAATCCTCCTCCAGCGATTGGATCGCTTTGGCGGGGCGCGTGCTCCTCAGCGTGATCTTCGTCTATGCCGGCGTTATGAAGGCGCTCACGCCGGCGGCGACGATGGGCTACTTCAGCAAACTGGCCCTGCCGATGCCGGGGGCGGCCTACGCGCTGACCCTGGCGGTTGAAATCGGCGCCGGCATTCTGTTCCTGGTGGGATACAAGACCAGGGTCACGGCGCTGATCCTGGGGGTTTGGTGCATCGCCACCGCAATGGCGGCGCATTACCACCCGAACGATCAGGGCCAAATGATCCATTTCATGAAGAACGTCGCGATGGCGGGCGGGTTCTTGCAAGCCTTGGCGTACGGCGGTGGCCGGCTGAGCGTCGATCGCGGATAACACGTCCCGGATGCGGGTGCTGCTGGCCCGGCGTTACTGCCCGGTTCAGCATCCCCCGCCTTTCGATGCCGCATGCCGGAATCGCGGGCAGCACGAAGCATCCCGCTGCCGCGTCACACGTCCTGCCCCCAATTCACGCCTTTCACCGGACCACGACCGCAAGGCATGGAGATGGCGCCCGTGCCAGCAATGACGGTGAGAGGCCAAAGGTCTCCGTCAAACGCCTCGTTCCATTAGTCACGTCGCCTAAGTTCGCGCTTCTTCTGGAGGCATAGCGGAACTGCGATATTGAGACGACCGGAGGTTTCGGATCCGGACGACGTTCGTTTTCGACGTGATACTTGCACGATGATATCCACATGGCTATATGAGTTGCATAACGCTAGTAACTCTAGGGCGAGCCGATGCAACACGATAGCCTCGAAACCGTTGAGCCCGTGTCGGTTCGCCACGTTCGGCGGACCGGAGCATGAGCAGCACCGCCGTTCAGCGCGACACGGCGTCAGTCCCTGCGCGGTCCCGTCCGCGGCTCGCCGCTAAACGCCTTGCAATCGCTGCCGCCGCTGTTGTGGTGGGGCTGGGCGCCGCCTGGTTCGGTGCCGACTGGTGGACCACAGGACGGTTTGTCGAATCCACCGACGATGCGTACGTCGGCGGTAACGTCACCATGGTCGCGCCTTATGTCTCCGGCTTCGTGGCGCGCGTCCTGGTGGCCGACAACGAACATGTTCAGGCCGGGCAGATCCTGGTCCAACTGGATCGGCGCGATCTGCAGGCAGCGAACGATAAGGCGGTGGCCGTGGTCGATGCCAGGCGTGCGGCGTTGACAAGGCTTCAGGCGCAATACCGGTTGCAGGAAATTTCGATCCAGCAGGCCATCGCCGATCAGGCAGCCAAAGCCGCCCGTGCATCGTTTACCCGTGGCGATGGCGCCCGTTACGCAGCGCTGGCCCTGACCGCTGCCGGGTCGCGGCAGGACGCGGAAAAGACCAGGGCGGCAAGCCAGGAGGCGGAAGCGGACCTCGCCGGAGCACAGGCAGGGCTGGAGGCGGCCCGCCAACGGTTGTCCGTCCTCGACGCCCAGATCGCCGAGGCTCGGGCCGATCTTGTCCAGGCACAAGCCGATCTGCGAACAGCCAGTCTGAACATCGGCTATACCGACATCCGAGCGCCGATTGAAGGCTACGTTGGCAACCGGGCGGCGCAGGTCGGCGCCTATGCGGCGGCGGGCAGTTATCTGCTTGCGGTGATCCCGGCGCACGGGCTTTGGGTGGACGCCAATTTCAAGGAAGATCAACTCGCGCGGATAATGCCCGGCCAGCCGGCTTCGGCCGTTGTGGACGTGGCGCCGGGAAGGGCGCTGACGGGCCGGGTCGTTAGCATCGCGCACGGAACCGGCGCCGTTTTCAGTGTGATCCCGCCGGAAAATGCCACCGGGAATTTCACCAAAATCGTACAGCGTGTTCCCGTCCGCATCGAACTCGATTCCGCCGATCCGTTACTCGCACGTTTGCGGCCCGGACTGTCCACGACGGTCAGCGTCAACACCAAGGCCGGGTCATGACCACGCCAAGCCCACCCAGCGTTCTGCCGTTCGTGGTGATGTGCGCGGGCATGTTCATGGCCCTGCTGGATATCCAGATCGTTGCGTCGTCATTGCAGAACATCGGTGGTGGCCTGTCCGCCGCGCAAGACGAAATCGGCTGGGTGCAGACCGCGTACTTGATTGCCGAAATCGTCATGATCCCGCTGTCAGGCTGGTTGACCAGGGTTTTTTCGACCCGCTGGCTGTTCACCGCATCGGCCGCCGGCTTTACCCTCGCCAGTATGCTGTGCGGCCTGTCCTGGAACATCCAAAGCATGATCGTGTTTCGGGCGTTGCAAGGCCTGCTCGGCGCTTCGATGATCCCCACGGTGTTCACCTCCTCGTTCCATTTCTTTCAGGGCCCGCGCCGGGTTTATTCCGCCGCCGTGGTCGGCACGATCGCATCGATCGCCCCCTCGCTGGGGCCGGTGATCGGCGGCTGGATAACCGATACCAGGGACTGGCACTGGCTGTTCTACATCAACTTGATCCCGGGACTGATCATTACTGTTCTCACGCCCATACTGGTCCGGATCGACAAGCCCGACCTGTCGCTGCTGAAGGGCGCGGACTACCCCGGCATCGCCCTGATGGCCGTCGGGCTCGGGACGCTTGAATACGTGCTGGAGGAAGGGACGCGCTGGAACTGGTTTGGCGACCAGAAAATCGTAACGGGGGCTTGGACCGCCGGAATCGCACTCGCTTTGTTCGTGCTGCGAAGCCTGACGTTCCGAAATCCGGTGGTGGACCTGCGCGCACTCGGCAACCGGAATTTCGCATTGGGATGTCTACTGTCGTTCGTGACCGGGGTCGGTATGTTCACCACCATCTACCTGACGCCGCTGTTTCTTGGCTATATTCGTGGTTACAGCGCGTGGCAGACCGGATTGGCGATCTTCTCGACTGGCATTGCATCGCTCGTCGGGACACCGGTTTTCATTGTTATGTCGAAAAAGATAGACCCGCGCTGGCTGATGATGTTTGGAATGGCCTGCTTTGCGGTCGCGATGTGGTCCTACAGCTTCATCACCAGTCAATGGAGTGCGGCGGAATTCCTGATCCCGCAAATCCTGCGAGGCTTTCCGCAGGTATTCGCGGTCGCCCCAAGTGTCAATCTGGGCCTCGGAAGCCTGCCGCCGGAGCGGTTGAAATATGCCTCCGGGCTGTTCAACATGATGCGCAACCTGGGCGGCGCGGTTGGAATTGCCGCGGTCGCCGCGATCCTGAACGATAAAACAAACGCCCATTTCGTAACCATCGCCGGAAACCTGACGCCGGCCAATGGCCCGATGGGGCGATTGGTGGCCGGAGTGGCCCAACGCTATGGGGCAATGCCGGGCGGGTTGGACGCCGGCCACGACGCGGCCATCAGGCAGTTATGGCGGTTGGCATATAGCCAGGCATCGACCCTGGCGTACGCTGACGCGTTCCGCGCGATCATGCTGGCGTTCGTGCTGGCGGCCCTGTTGGTGCCGCTGATGCGCAGCGTCGCGCCCAAGCCAGCGCCAGTCGATGCCCACTGAATCCAGCATTCCCGCCGGTGTTTATGCAGGAGCAAGAAATGACTAGTAATTCTCTCGGTACCGCCCTGATCACAGGGGCATCCACCGGCCTTGGGGCCGTTTACGCAGACCGGTTGGCCCGGCGCGGGTACGGTCTGATCATGGTCGCCCGCGACGGCGCGAAGATGGAGGTAATCGCCCAACGCCTGCGGGCGGAAACCGGGCAGACGGTGGACGTTCTGCCAGCCGACCTGACCGATGGTACTGACCTTGCCAGGGTGGCAGGCCGGTTCGAAACCGATGCATCGATCACGATGCTGATCAACAACGCGGGGATGTCGCTGAATGGCGGTTTGCTGGACAGCGATCCGGCGCTTCTTCAGCAGTTGATCGCCTTGAACGTGACCGCCCCCACCTTGCTGGCCGCCGCCGCGGGGCGCGCATTCGTGGCGCGGCAAGGCGGAGCGATCGTAAACATCGCATCGGTGCTGGCGCTGGCCCCGGAACGCTTCGATGGCGTGTACAGCGGATCGAAAGCCTATATCCTCAACCTGACGCTGTCGTTGGCCGGGACCATGAAGGGGACGGGCGTTCGCGTTCAAGCCGTACTGCCCGGCGCCACCCGAACCGAAATATGGGCTCGGTCGGGCAAGGATATCGATGCCTTCCCCCCTGCCATCGTCATGGAAGCCAGCGATCTGGTCGATGCCGCCCTGGTTGGCCTGGACAAAGGGGAGACGGTAACCATCCCGCCCCTGGCCGACGAGCGCCAATGGATCGACTATACCGAATCGCGATTGGCGATGGGACCAAATCTATCCCGGCGGGAGGTCGCGGAGCGTTACCGCCCCGTAACGGATCGCGCGGTCTGATCGACCTCTTGGGTCCGTTACGAGACGCGGTACAATAGATCCGCCGCCCGGTTACGCCCTTGTCCGGTCCCGCCCGATCAGCGCCAGGCCCTCGGCCACCGACACGAATTCGCCGCCGCCGGTAATGCGTTCTGCCCCGAAACGGGCGGTGAACACCCGCTGCACCGCCGGCACCAGCGACGTGCCGCCGGTCAGGAACACCCGATCGATCCCGTCCTCCGCGATGCCGGCCTCGGCCAGAGCCAGATCGACGGTTGCGGCGACGCGGGCGATATCCGGTGCGATCCAGTCCTCGAAGTCCCGCCGGGAAATCGTCTCCTGGATCGCAAAGTCCTCATGCTCGAAGCTCAGAACGGCCGTTTCGGCACCCGACAGCGCGGCCTTCACGCCGGATACGGCGCGGTACAGCTCATACCCCAGTTCGTCGCGAATCAGCTTCAGCAGCGCGTGTAACCGGTCGGGGTGGCGGGCGGATCGGGCCACAGCCTCGATATCGCGCATGGTTTTTGGCGCGCGCATCAGTGACAGGCGGTGCCAGCGGGCGAAGCTGGAGTAATACTCTGGCGGCACCGGCAGATCGGTTCCGCCCGGCCGGTAGGTAGTGCCCTTGCCCAGGCGCGGCGACACCACATGGTCCATGATCCGGAAGTCGAACGTGTCCCCGGCAATGCCGACGCCCGCATGCCCCAGCGCCTGCACCGGCCGGTTGCTCCCGGGTTCGTACCGCATCACTGAAAAATCGCTGGTGCCGCCGCCGAAGTCGCCGATCAACACCGTGGCGGGTGCTGCCAATCCGCGTGCGAATCGATAGCCCGCGGCCTCGGGCTCCAGCGCCGTCTGGATCGAGGGCCAGCCGGCGGTGGCATAGGACCCGCGCAGGCGGGCCTCGCCCAGATCGTCGTCAGGCGCGTCGCCGGCGAACTTCACCGGCCGCCCGGCAACCAATACCCCATCCGCCGGCCCGGGCAGGATTTCCCTCAGAAACAGGCCAATCAGGCTTTCCAGGGTAAACGGCTTTCCAAACACCCGCGTCTCGGTGAAGCTGCGCTGTGCCAGATAGCTTTTCAGCGACATCATCAGCCGGCTTTCCAGCGGATCGTCCAGATACGCCTCTATCGCCCCCGGCCCAACCGCGTGGCGCATCACGACCTGGTTGCGTGCCCCGTCGTTCCAGAAACACAGGACCGAACGGATCACGTCGATTTCCGCCAGACCGAACGCATGGCGCACGGTCTCGACCGATCCGTCGGCATTCAGGCGCGTGACCACGCTGTTGGTCGTGCCGAAATCGACCCCGATGACTGTCATGGTTTAATCAATCGTCCTTGCGTCATCGTTCTCTGGGGGCGGCGACGGCGCGCCCGCCCCGGGCAGGGCGCGGAGTGCTACCGGAAGCCGCCGCCGCCGTTCACATACACCGTGTTGGCGGTCATGTATTCACAGGCGTCGGAGCACATGAACAGCACCAGTTCAGCGATCTCCTCCGGTTCGCCCGCGCGCTTCATTGGCACATCGGCCACCGCGCGCGCCAGGAAATCCGGCGACGAGTTGGACGCCGCCTGGAAGTTGGTGTTGATCGGGCCGGGGGAGATCGACAGGCAGCGAATGTTGCGGTCCGCGAATTCCCGCGCCACGCCCAGGGTCATGGAATCGATCGCGCCCTTGGCAGCGGCGTAGTGGACGGACGCGCCCGCGCCGCCGCGCCGCGCGGTCATCGAGCAGACATTCACGATCACGCCGCCGCCCTGTTCGATCATGTGCGGGATCACCGCCTGCATGCCGTAGAATGTGCCGTGCAGGTTGATCGCCAGGGTCTTGTTCAACAGCGCGTCGTCGATCTCCAGGAACTTGACGCGGTTAACCGCCGCGCCGGCCGAGTTGAACAGGAAATTCACCCGGCCGAACCGACCGATCGCCGACGCGATGGCGGCATCGATCTGCGCGCGGGAGGTCACGTCCGCCTGCACCGCCAGGGCTTGCCGGCCGCTTTGCTGAATGGTTTCCGCGACCCGGCGGGCGGCATCGCCGTCGATGTCGGTCACCACGACGTTGGCGCCCTCACGCGCGAAAACCAGCGCCGCCGCTCGGCCGATTCCGCCGCCGGCACCGGTGATGACAATGGTCTTGCCAACGAAATAGTCAGGGGTCTTGGGCATCGCCTCGGTTTCCTCGCCGGATGAGAGTCGCTTGATGGCGCGACCTTGGCCGTCGTGCAAGCGCGGCACCCAAGGTGTCAGCTGATGCCAGTCAGTTCGCGCACCACGCGGGTCCAGACCGCGTCGGTTTCCGGTGTCCAGCCCGCGCCCAGGATGTCACGGAAGGTATCCATCAGGATCAGGTAAAACCGGTCGAAGATTTTGGTTTCCACGCCCAGGCCCTGGTGGTTCATGCGCTCGATCTGGATCAGGCTGGCGCCATAGGATCGGTCCCCAAGGAAATCCAGCAGGCTTTCTACCGTGACCTGAAACATCTGGCCGCGCACCAGGGCGTCCTTGTCCTGGACGAACAGCGGCTCGACCTCTGGCATTTCCTGGAACAGGCGCTGGAAAACCAGTCCCATGGGATCGCCCACCCGTTCGGCGACCTGTTCCAGCGTTTGGGTGATGACAGCGACGTCGTCAGTCATGGCCCACCCCCGAGCGCTTCTTGCGAAAGAGTGTGGTTTCGTTGGTGATTCAGCCGGAATCGAGGCGTCGTGCCAAAATACCGC
>JAKBCJ010000170.1 GCA_021807975.1 Pseudomonadota bacterium
CCTTGAAACGACGCCGCCACGGCGAGAAACCGTGGCGGATCGCGATCGTGTCCAAGGCCATGAAGCCGATATTGTGCCGGTTGGCCGCCATCCCTGGCTCTGGATTGCCGAGGCCGACCCAGAGCTGAGTCATGGTGCCGTCTAGCCCTTCTTGGGAGCCGCCTTACCAGGCGCCTTGGTGCCGCCCTTGGCCGGCGCGGCAGCCGCACCGCCCGCTTCGGCGACCACTTCGATCTTCGTCGGCGGCACGACGGTCGCCACGACGAAGTCGCGGTCGATCACCGGCTTGACGTTTTCGGTGCCCTTCAGGTCATGCCAGCGCACGTTGTCGTTGAAATCCAACGGCCCGAGGTCGGCGGTAAACTGGTCGGGGATGTGATCCGCATCGCAATAGACTTCCACTGCGTGGCGCACGACGTTCAGCACGGCGCCGCGCTTGATGCCCGGGCTGATGCCGTCGTTCTCGAAATGGACGGGGACTGCCACCTTGATCCGCTGGCCAGCGACCAGGCGCTGGAAATCGACATGCTCCGGCGCGTCGGAAACCGGATGAAACTGCACACCGCGGATCAGTGCCCGGATTGGGGTCGCACCGGCGGTGATCTCATACAGGCGGGACTGCCAGCCGGCGCGATGCAGCTCCCGGATTACGACACGCGGGTCGAGCTGGATAAGGTCGGGCTCCTGCTTGCCGCCATAGATAACCGCAGGCACCTTGCCTGCGCGCCGAGTAGCCCGCGCCGCCCCCTTACCGCTTCGCGCGCGTACCTCGGCCTCGATTGTAACAACATTGGCCATAGTATGCTCCTGAATGACAAACGCCGGCCTCCAGGGGTGCCGACGCGCGGGGTCACTTATCCCGGGGGGCGCCGGGGGGCAAGCGTTAAGGTCCGAATTCCGCCATTTCCGCGCCCGACAGCGGGATGCTAGCCAACCATTTCCTGCCACTCGGCTTCGGTCATCGTCCGCACGCCCAGTTCGGCGGCCTTGCGCGCCTTCGATCCGGCATCGGCCCCGACCACCACGAAGTCGGTTTTTTTCGATACGGAGTCGGTCACTTTTGCGCCCAAAGCCTCGGCGCGGGCTTTGGCTTCCGGGCGGGTCATTGTTTCCAGCGTGCCGGTAAACACCACCGTTTTGCCAGCGATGGGGCTGTCGGCAACATCGGTCCGGGCCGCATCTTCGATCGTCAGTTCGGCGGCCAGCTTGTCCAGCGCGGCGATATTGCGAGCCTCGCCAAAGAAATCGGTCAGTTCCTCGGCTATGGTCGGTCCGATGCCGCTGATGCTGCCGAGTGCCAGCCGCTCATCCGACCCGATCTGTGTGGCGGCCAGCATCTGGGCGCGCCAGTTGGCGAAGCTGCCGTAATGCCGGGCGAGCAGCCTGGCGTTGGTGGAGCCAATGCGGCGAATGCCCAGCGCGAAGATAAACCGCTCCAGCGGGATCATTCGGCGCGCGGCGATGGCCCGCGACAGGTTGCGGGCGGATAATTTGCCCCACCCTTCGCGCTGCGCGATTTCGTCTTCCCGTTCGGGCAGTTTGAACAGATCCGCCGGGCCGTGCAGCCAGCCTTCGTTGAAGAATTCCTGGATGGTTTTCTCGCCGAGGCCATCGATATCGAAGGCGGGGCGGGAGACGAAGTGGATCAGGCGTTCCACCCGCTGCGCCGGACAAATCAATCCCCCGGTGCAGCGGCGGACGACTTCGCCGGGCGGCCGGACGGCATGGCTGCCGCACGCCGGACACACATCCGGGAAAGCATAGGGGACCGAGTCCGCCGGCCGGCGTTCGGTTACCACGGAAACGATTTGCGGGATCACGTCGCCAGCGCGTTGCAGGACTACCGTGTCGCCGATCCTGACGTCCTTGCGGGCGATCTCATCTTCGTTGTGCAGCGTCGCGCGCGCCACCAGCACGCCGCCGACGTTCACCGGTTCCAGTTCCGCGACCGGCGTCAGCGCTCCGGTGCGCCCGACCTGGATGCGGATTTCCCGCAGCACCGTCGTCGCTTGCTCCGCCGGGAACTTCCACGCGATCGCCCATCTCGGCGCTCGGCCGACAAAGCCCAGCCGGCGCTGCAAGCCCAGATCGTCGATCTTATAGACGACACCATCGATGTCGTAGCCAAGCCCGCTGCGGGCCAGGCCGATTTCGGTCTGGAAAGCCTCGGCATCCGTTTCGTTGTCGAGTAGGCGGGATAGCGGATTGACGTCGAAACCCCAGTCTTTCAGCCGTTGCAGATAGGCCCAATGGGTTGCCGCCACCGGTTCGCTGCTCTCCCCCCGGGCGTAGGCAAACAGCGACAGCGGGCGGCTGGCGGTGATGCGTGTGTCCAACTGCCTCAGGCTGCCGGCCGCCGCGTTGCGCGGGTTGGCGAACACCTTGGCCCCTGCCTGCGCCTGAGCCTGATTGAGCGCGAGAAAGTCCGCCTTGGTCATGAAGACCTCGCCGCGGATTTCGATGAGCGCCGGGGCTTCACCGGATAGTTCGGCGGGGACGGATTGGATGGTCCGCAGATTGGCGGTGACGTCCTCGCCCTCGGTTCCGTCGCCACGGGTGGCGCCGCGGACGAAGCGACCGTGCTCATAGGTCAGGCTGACCGACAAGCCGTCGATCTTGGGTTCGGCGACGAACGTCAGCGGTTCGGCGCGGCCGAGAAAGCGCTTCGCCCGGGTGCAAAACTCAGCGAACTCCGCCGCATCGAAAGCATTATCAAGCGACAGCATCGGCACGCGGTGCCGCAGTTTGGCGAATCCCGATTCGGGCGCCCCGCCAACGCGAGCAGAGGGCGAGTCCGCGCGGATCAGCGCTGGAAAACGAGCCTCGATGGCCGCATTGCGCCGCCGCAGCGCATCGTAACCGGCATCGGAGATCTCTGGCGCATCGTGCGTGTGGTACGCAGCATCGTGGTGTGCGATGTCCCGGGCGAGTTGCGCCAGTTCCTCGGCGGCTTCGGCCTCCGTCAGAGCGTCGATGGGGATAGTCGCGCTCATACCAGCAACCCTTGCTGCGGCCGCTGTCCCTTCAGCAGATCGTCCGCCGCCGCCCTTGCCGCGTCGGAGACAATCTCCCCGGCCAGCATGCGGGCGATTTCCTCGCGGCGGGCGTCGGCCGACAGGTGATCCACGGTCGTCGCGGTTCGTTCGCGCGTCACCGCCTTGGCCACCCGCAAATGGGCCGCACCGCGCGCCGCGACCTGCGGACTGTGTGTGACCACCAGCACCTGCACCCCTTCGGCGACCCGAACCAGCCGTTCCCCGACAGCCGCCGCGGTGGCGCCGCCGATACCGGAATCCACCTCGTCGAACACCAGCGTTGGAACCGCCGATCCCGCCGACAGCACGACCTTCATCGCCAGCATCAGCCGCGACAACTCACCGCCCGAGGCAACGCGGGCCAGGGCGCCGGGTTCCTGGCCGGGATTGGTGGCGATTAGGAAGCGAACCTGATCCATACCGCCCGGGCCCCACCCGGTTTCGGGCGAGGGAGAAACCTCGGCAAAGAAGCGGGCTTTGTCCAAACGGAGCGGCGGCAGCTCTTTTCCAACCGCCTTCTGCAACTTTGCCGCCGCGGCAGTCCGGGCAGCCGACAACGCGGCGGCGGCGGCCAGGTACCGGTCCCGGGTATCCCGGGCCGATTGCTCCAGCGCGGCAATTTCAGCCGAACCGGTTTCCAGTGCCGCGAGGCGCGCGGCCAGTGCATCCAGCAACCCGGCAAGGTCCGGCACCGAGACGCCGTGCTTGCGAGCCATGGCCCGCAGGGCAAACAGGCGCTCCTCCGACTGTTCCAGCAGTTTGGGATCGACATCGGCATCGGCGATCAGCCGGGTCAGCAGCGTCTCCGCCTCGGCCAGGGCTTCTTCGGCCCGTTCCAGTGCGGCCATCGCCGGTTCGGCGGGATTGGTGCCGGGTGCCTCGGACTGCTGGGCGGGTGCCAGGCGTTGCAGCGACCTGGACGCGGCACGCAACGACGCCGCCGGCCCAGCATTGCGCCGATCGCGCGGCGTCAGTTCCGCCAGCGCCGATGCTATGGCTTCTGCCCGGCGTTCGTTCTGTTGCAGCCGCTGGCGCTCCTTGGCGAGGCTTTCCTCCTCGTTGGGCCGCGGTGCCAAGGTTGCCAGTTCGTCCACCGCATGACGCAGCCATTCCTCATCCCGCTCCGCCGCGGCAATGGCCTCGCGCGCTTCGTCCAGGCGGCGCATGGCATCGCGCCAGGCTTGCCAGGATCTGGAAGCGTCCGCCCGCAACGCCGCGGGAACGCCGAATGCGTCCAGCAGACCGGCGTGGCTGGCGGGATCGGCCAGGCTCATTTGTTCGTGCTGGCCCTGAACCTCGACCAGCAACGCACCAACCCGGCGCAGCAGTCCGGCGCCGACCGGGTGATCGTTGATGAAAGCGCGCGACCGTCCGTCCTTGGTGACCACGCGCCGCAGCACGATGTCCTCGTCGGCTGCCAAACCGTGCTCCTCCAGGAGGGGGCCGACACCGTGGCCGGGGGGCGGCGCGAAGCATGCCGTGACGCTGGCCTGTTCGGCGCCGGCCCGGACCATACCGGTTTCCGCGCGTGCCCCCAGCGCGAGACCCAGGCTGTCGAGCAGGATCGACTTACCGGCGCCGGTTTCGCCGGTCAGTACGGTCAATCCGGCGGCAAAGGCCAGGTCCAGCCGCTCGATCAACACGACATCGCGGATCGACAGCGCGGTCAGCATCCGCCGCTGCCCCGGGGTTCCGGCGGGCCGGGATCAGAACACCGCATGCCATACACGGGAGAAGAAGCCCCGATGCGGCTCATTGCCCGGGGCTTTGTCGGCGGAGTTTGCGATGCCGTCATCCACGAGTTGCGCATAGGTGGACTCATACCAGTCGCTGCCGGGATAGTTGTAGCCCAGCACGGCAGCGGTCTTCTTCGCCTGCTCCTTGAGCCCGAGGGCGAGGTAGATCTCGGTCAGGCGCGCCAGGGCTTCCGGCACATGGTTAGTGGTCTGGAAGTCATCGACCACGCGCTGGAAGCGGCCCAAGGCGGCTTCATACAAATGCCGCTTCTGATAAAACCGGCCGATTTCCATTTCCTTGCCTGCCAGATGGTCAACGCACAGGTCGATCTTCAGCTTCGCATCCTGGGCATAGGCGCTATCGGGAAAGCGGGTCACCACCTCCCGCAGCGCACTCATTGCCTGTTCGGTGCCTTTTTGATCGCGCTGGATGTCGCCGATTT
Source organism: Pseudomonadota bacterium (assembly GCA_021807975.1). Classification (GTDB taxonomy): domain Bacteria; phylum Pseudomonadota; class Alphaproteobacteria; order Acetobacterales; family Acetobacteraceae; genus Rhodopila. The sequence continues at coordinate 5,215 of JAKBCJ010000170.1, forward strand.
GTTCATAATACGACAGCGAGCGGAGGTAATAGGCATAGGCGATGTCGCGGTGTGCCGGATGCAACTGGATGAAGCGATCAAGGGTGCCGATTGCCTCGGTGTATTTATTCTGAAGGTAGCGGGAATAGCCCGACATAAGCTGGGCATTCACGGCCCAGGATGAGAAGGGATAATTCTGTTCGATGGCGGCGAACTGGTCATCCGCGGTGCTGAACCGCCGGGCGTTCAGCGCATCGATGCCGTGATTGTACATCGTCTCAACCGGGCCGAGCGGGACTTGCTTGGCATTCTCGTCTGTGGAACCGCATCCGGACAACAGCGGCAGAAGCGCGATGATCCCAAGGAACATTGCGCGTTGCAGACGGTTTGACATAGGGCCACTCGTGTTCATCGCGCGGCTTATATCATGGCTGCGCGATCCGCGAATACCGGGGTTATCGAACGATCAGGCGGCGGCGGCCAGCGGTTCGGTGGCGACGGATCGCCATGCGCCGGCATCGGCGAACAGGGCGCGCAGCAGGCGGTTATTGAGATCATGGCCGGTGCGGTGGGCAACGAAGCGGCCGTGCAGGCGGCTGCCGGCCAGCGCAAGGTCACCGACCGCATCCAGCAGCTTGTGGCTGGCGAATTCGTTGGCCATCCGCAGGCCGCCCGGATTGAGGATATCCGCGCCGTCAACGACGATGGCGTTGTCCAGGCTGCCGCCGCGGGCGAGGCCGGCGGCTTGAAGCTGTTGGACTTCCCCCGCCTGGGCGAACGTGCGGGCAGCGGCGATTTCGTGCCTGAAGCTGTCCGGGGCCAGCCGCAGCGAGGCAGCTTGGCGGCCGATCGCGCTGGCGGGAAAATCGATCGTCAGGTCCATATCGAATACAGGCGGTTCTGCCCGGTTGGCCGGACCAATCGGACGCAGTTCAGCCCGCGATTCGCCTTGGGACACGCGGACAGTGCGGCAGATTTCGATCACGTTGCGCGGCGCGTTCTGCTCGATGGACCCGGCGCAATCCAGCAGGAATACGAATGGGGCGGCGGACCCGTCGAGAATGGGGATTTCCGGTCCGTCCACCTCGATCAGGGCATTATCGATGCCCAGGGCTGACAATGCGGCCATCAGGTGTTCGACGGTGCCGATTCGGGTATGCGCATCGCCAAGAACGGTACACAGGCGTGTGTCGATCACGTTATCGAACCGCGCGGCGATGCTGCGATCCAGGTCCGTGCGGCGAAAGACGATGCCGTGACCGGGCGCGGCCGGACGCATGGTCAGGCTGACACGCTTGCCGGAGTGGACACCGACGCCCACGCAGTCGATCGGGGCTTTCAGCGTGCGCTGCCGCCAGCCGAAACGGGCTTCCATCGAGGCAAGGTGCAATCTGGCAAAGCCGTCCATTCAGGGCATCCTTCACGCCAACCGCATACATCGCGATTGGCATGTTCGTCGTTAACCCGTTTCACCGGCCGCGCCGAGTCAATGATTGTTGCCCCATGTTACCCGCCAAGATGCTGGGTTTATTGGCATTGTTGCATTGCGTTACACGAATCGCACCTGCGGCATTCATCTTTCCTTAACTGTTGGGCCTTATCCTGCCGTCCGATCGGACAAGGGACACGCCATGAAACGCCTGCTGCTGGCCGACCGTGTGAAGGGAAGGGCGGACAGCTTCCTGGCCCCGCTGATACCCGCGTTGGAACAGCACTACGAAACCCGCTTCATCTCCGCCGGCCCCGGCGGCGAACTGGCGGAGGCCATCGCTTGGGCCGACATCGTCTGGCTGGAATGGTGTTGGGATCATGCCGTCTGGGCCACGCAGCAGATATTGAAGCCGGGCATGCCATGCATCGTCCGCCTGCATTCGATCGAGGCGCTGCAAACCGACTATCCCCGGCGCATGAACTGGTCGCGTGTCGGCCGGATCGTCACCCCGGGCGACGATATCCGCGATATTCTGTTGCCGATGGTCCCCGCCGCCGTCCCCATCGAGGTCATCCCCAACGGTATCGACACCGGGCGGTTTCGCCCGGGAACGCCGGATCGCTTTCGGGTCGGCTGGGTCGGGCATCTGGAGCCTAAGAAGAATCCGATGCTGCTGATGCAGATCGCGCAGCGGCTGCACCGGCAGGACCCGCGCTACAGTTTCCATGTCGCCGGCGCCTTCACCGATTTGCGCACCGCCCGTTATCTGCGCCAGATGCAGGCGGCGCTGGGGATGGCGGGCACCGTCTGGTTCGACGGCCATGTGGCGGACATGCCGTCGTGGTACGCCGACAAGGGGGTTCTGCTATCGACCTCGATGTACGAGAGCTTCGGTATGAACATCGGCGAGGCGATGGCGACGGGTGCGTTTCCCGTGATCCATGCCTTTCCGGGCGCCGACCGGCTATGGCCGCGGGAGTGCCTGTTCGCTTCGATCGAGCAGGCGATCGGCTTGATCGGCGCCGGCCGCCCCGGCCTGTATTGTGACTGGGTATCGCAACATTATGGCCTGGACCGCCAGGTCAGGACCGTCCTGGATCTGCTGCATCGAATGCGGCCAGACACGATGCCGGTGCTTGCGGATAGGATTTGTGACTGAACTCGCCCAGCAAGTGTTCGTATTGCGCCCGGTTCAGGCCATAGGCGCGCGCTACGATCGCGTCGATGGCGGCGCTGTCCGCTGAATCGCCGCCGCCGGTGCATGATATCCGCAATACGGCAGAAGTCAGGAACCGCCGCTCCCTGGCGGTAAAGTCAGGAACGGGCAGTGCGTTCAGCAGATACAGACTGAGATGTGTGGCGGTTTTCTGCCGCACCAGCCAGTCGAATGGAAATGAATTGAACAGCGCGCACAGGACCAGCGCATCCATGATATCGCGCGCCCAAGGTGCTTTTTCCACCGTCGCGGTGTGGCCGAACACCGTGCCGGGGGGCGCGATACAGGCGATCATCGTGCGTTCGTCGTTGGACCGGGCAATATCCCGGAATACCAGGCGCGAATGGGTTGCTGCCTCCGCGACCGCGGGTTTCAGCGCCTCCGGTGCCACACTGTAGCGCGGCTTTGAATCCCGGCAATCCGTGTACCGATGGATCGTCTTGCCCTCGTGCAATATCAGCGACGCGGCGCCCGCCGGCTGGAAGTGCCGGGAATCGGCGGTCATGTGCAGATCGTTGCCGAAACGGATGTGCCGGTCCGCGCACCAGTCCGCCAAGCGGTCGGGGCAGGCGAACATGGTTTCGGCGATGCGCAGGCCGCCGGTCCCGCGCAGTTCCAGCGGAGTCAGATTCGAACCGCCGGTTTGTTCCAGAAATGACAGATCGTAGTTCATGATTTTGTCCTTGTTTGTCGCATCCTCGATGCTTTCCAAATAAAAGCCGCAGCGTAATGACCGTGTCGGACCCGGGCGGTGGGCCACGATCAGATCGAATTTGAAGCGGCTGTCGATGTCGAAAATCCGCCTTCGGTTCTCGAACGACAGGCACCATCGCAGATCGGTGTGTTGCAGGTACAGGCGGCGGATGCCGGTCGTTCCTTCGTTGGCGTGGAACGCCGAGGGCAGCAGCACGCCGACGGAACCGTCCGCTGCCGTCAGCTCCATGTTGCGTTCGGCAAACAGCCGGAACAGGTCCAGGTTGCCGCCCGTCGTCTCTCTGCCAGCCCGGACCCGTTGGTGGCGGTAGAGCCGACCGGCGATCCGCTTGGTTCGCTCGAATGCGGTGCGATAGGCGTCGAACGCCGCGGCAACGCCGGGCCGAACCAGTGTCGCTTGTTCGATCGCGGTCCGTTCGGCCCGGCTGCGGGCGTCCAGGATCGAGGGGTCGTAGTCCGCAACGAAGTCCTTGGTGTTCGGCAGCACCACATCCCAGGGGGGATTGCCCAGCACCACCGAGAATCCCGCTGGGAAGACTTCGGGGAATGTCAGGTCCCAGG
>JAKBCJ010000171.1 GCA_021807975.1 Pseudomonadota bacterium
GACCGATAAGCGCCGCGTGCGCCGCGATCGCGCCGATATTTTCTGCACCGCCGAGGAAGGCGTGCGTGGCCAGCGCGCCGTCGAGTGGCGGCTGGTGGATGAGGTCGTCCCGCCCTCGGCCTGGGATGCCAAGGTCAAGGAACGCGCGCTGGAACTGGCGGAGAAGTCGGATCGCACCGGCGGCAAGGGTATCAGCCTGACGCCGCTCGATCGCACCATCGGCGACGAAAGCATCGCCTATCCGCATGTGAAAGTGGCGCTGGACCGCACGCTGCGCAGCGCGTCGATCACCATCCTGGCACCATCAGTCCTGCCCGGCGACCTGCGCGGCATCCACGACAGCGGCGCCGCCTTCTGGCCGCTGGCGATGGCGCGCGAACTGGACGACGCGCTGCTGCATCTGCGCCTGAACGAGCCCTCCATCGGCCTGATCGTCTTCCGCTCGGTTGGCGATCCGGCCGACGTGATGGCCGCCGACAGCCTGCTGGAACAGTATCAGGCCGACTGGCTGGTGCGCGAAATCCGCCTGTATCTGAAGCGGGTGTTCAAGCGCGTCGATATGATGGCGCGCAGCCTGATCACGCTGATCGAGCCCGGAAGCTGCTTCGCCGGCAGTCTGGCCGAACTGGTGTTCGCCGCCGACCGTTCGGTGATGCTGTCCGGCACGGTGGCCGGCGACAATCGCGGACCCGCCACGCTGCACCTGTCGGCACTGAATTTCTCGGCTTACCCGATGGGCAACGGACTGTCCCGGCTCGCCAACCGTTTCTATGGGGAACCGGACTCGGTGGACACCGCCGCCGGCCTGATCGGCGAGACGCTGGATGCCGAAGCCGCCGACGAACACGGGCTGATCACCCTCGCATACGATTCCATCGACTGGGACGACGAGGTCCGGCTGATCCTGGAGGAACGCGCGTCGTTCTCCCCCGACGCGCTGACCGGACTGGAGGCCAACCTGCGCTTCGTCGGCCCGGAGACGATGGAAACCCGCATCTTCGGCCGGCTGACCGCATGGCAGAACTGGATCTTCCAGCGCCCCAACGCCGTGGGTGAGGCCGGATCGCTAAAACGCTACGGGTCCGGCGTCCGCCCGGACTTCAACACCGAACGAGTCTGAATACCCCTGCGTGATCCGCTCCGGTGATCCCACCGGCCCAAGCCCTGAAAGGATCGTCACCATGCCCGACGGCACCCAGATCGATTACAACGGACTGATCCCAAACAATGTCGGCCTCGCGGACGATCTGCGGGTCCGCAAGGCGTTGGAAACCTGGCACCCCGGCTACATCGACTGGTGGAAGACGATGGGGCCGGAAGGCTTCCAGACCTCCTCGGTCTTCCTGCGCACCGCCGTTGGCGTCGGCAGCGAGGGCTGGGCCAAGTTCGGCTTCGTCCGCATGCCGGAATACCGCTGGGGCGTGCTGCTGGCCCCCGCCGTGGAAGGCCGCACCATCCCGTTCGGTGCCCACAAAGGTGAGCCGGCGTGGCAGGAAGTCCCCGGCGAGTATCGCGCCATGCTGCGCCGCCTGCTGGTGATCCAGGGCGACACCGAACCGGCGTCGGTGGAACAGCAGCGCTACCTCGGCGCCACCGCACCGTCGCTGTACGACATGCGTAACCTGTTCCAGGTGAACGTGGAGGAAGGCCGCCACCTTTGGGCGATGGTCTATCTGCTACAGAAATACTTCGGCCGTGACGGGCGCGAGGAAGCCGACGACCTGCTGCGCCGCCGCTCCGGCCACCAGGACACGCCGCGCATGCTGGGGGCGTTCAACGAACAGACGCCGGACTGGCTGTCGTTCTTCATGTTCACCTTCTTCACCGACCGCGACGGCAAGATGCAGCTCGCGGCGTTGGCCCAGTCGGGCTTCGATCCGCTGTCGCGCACCTGCCGCTTCATGCTGACCGAAGAAGCCCACCACATGTTCGTGGGTGAGACCGGAATCGCCCGCACCATCCAACGCACCGTCGAGGCGATGCAGGCGGCCGGGATCGAAGACCCATACGATATCGAGCGGGTTCGGGCGCTGGGCGTCATCGATCTGCCGACGATCCAGAAGAAGGCGAACCTGCATTTCTCGCTGACGCTGGATTTGTTCGGCAACGAAATCAGCACCAACGCCGCCAATGCGTTCAACGCCGGCCTGAAAGGACGGTATCGCGAAGACAAGCTGGAAGACGATCACCAGCTCACCTCCTTGTTCTACCCGGTGATGCGTCCGCGCGACGGCGCGATCGTCAAGGAAGACGTCCCGGCCCTGTCCGCACTGAACATGCGCCTGCGCGACGACTACGTGGAGGACGCGCTGGCCGGGGTCGGCCGCTGGAACCGGGTGCTGGAACGCGCCGGCACTCAGTTCCGGATCACCCTGCCGCACGTCGCATTCAACCGGCGGATCGGTGAGTTCAACGCGATCCACACCGATACCCGGGGCAACATCCTCACTGACCAGGAATGGCTGGTTCGGCGGGAGACGATGCTGCCATCCGTCAGCGACAATGAGTTCATCGCCAGCCTGATGAAGCCGAGCTGGGCGCCCGGCGGTTATGCCGGATGGATCGCCCCGCCGCGGCACGGGATCGATAATATGCCCGGGGATTTCGAGTACGTCCGCCTCGAAAACTAAGGGTACGCGGCAAAATGAATGTGTGGCTTGGCGGAGATCGCTGGCCTCTCATCGTCATCGCGGGCCTGCGCCCGCCATGACGGACTGCACCGGCCGTGCGTAAATCGAAGCAGTTATTTCGGAGCGTACCCTAAGCCCGCTGGCGACAGCAAAGTCGCGGAATTAAGACTTTCTGACGCGCTTCCGCGCAATCACGCTTGGCGCGGCGCGCGTTGCGGTGCGATAAGAAGGGTAGATGCGCGTTCTCTATCACCTGCCCCTGTCGCCCTATGCCCGCAAGGTCCGCCTCGTGCTGGCCGAAAAGCGCCTGCCGTTCGAGTTGCGGGTGGAGAAAGTGTGGGAACGGCGCGAAGAATACCTCGAACTGAACCCGGCCGGGACGGTGCCCACCCTGGTCGAGGATAACGGTCTGGTGATCCCGGATTCGTCGGTGATCTGCGAATACCTGGATGAGGCCTATCCCGACAGCAGCCTGATGGGTCGCACGCTGGCGGAACGGATCGAAGTGCGACGGCTGGCCTGCTGGTTCGACGGCAAGTTCGCCGCCGAAGTCACCAACAACCTGTACGGCGAGAAATATCTCCGGCGGCTGACCCGGCGCGGCAACCCGGACCCCGGCGCGATCCGCACCGGCTATACGGCGCTGCGTTATCATCTGGACTACATCGGCTGGCTGGCTGAAACCCGGAAATGGCTGGCTGGCAGCGCGCTGTCGCTGGCGGATTTCGCCGCCGCCGCGCATCTATCCACGCTGGATTTCATCGGCGAACTGGACTGGTCGATTTCGCCCCCGGCCAAGGATTGGTACGCGCGCATGAAGTCTCGGCCAAGCTTCCGCGGCGTGCTGGCCGATCGCGTGTCGGGCGCGGCGCCCCCGCCCCATTATGCTGACCTGGATTTCTAGATCTTCGATTGAGAGGGCGATTCTCATCCACGGCGTCGACCGCGACTATCACAGCAGCCATTCGGCGGTGATCCAACCTGGAGCCAGCACAACGGTCGCCCACAGCACAGCCGACGCCAGGTTGGCGATTTGGAAGGGAACCATCGGCATGGCGCAGATGCCAGCAACAAGCGGCATGACAGATCGGAGCGGGCCAAAAAACCTGCCCAGGAAAACCCCCGCCGCACCCCATCTTGCGAAGAACGCCTGGCCCCTTGGCAGCAGGAGGGGATACCGGGACAGCGGCCACAGGCTACCCACCGTCTCCTTGTAGTAGGCACCCACCCAGTAGGAGACCCAGTCGCCGATCACCGCGCCGGCGAACGCCGCGCCCCAGACTGGCCAGAAACCGATTCCCGCGGCCCCAACGATCCCGCCGCCGCCCACCAAAAGGACCGTCGCCGGCAGTAGAAGGGAAATGAAGGCGAGCGACTCCCCAAAAGCCAGAAGAAAGACAATTGGTGGCGCCGCGGCTGCATGGGCCCTGACAAGCTCCATGATGGTGCCAGAAACCGCTTCCATACCGGCCCGGGTTCAGCGCGCGAGACGCATACGCCAGAACCCTTTGAGGCCCTCCAGCACCACGACGACAGTCAGGACGACGGCCGCCACCAGCAGAAGATCGTGGCCATGAAGGGGGCCGAAGCGAAACAAATCCCGCCCAAGCGGCAACGCGAGGATTAAAGCCAGCATCGCGATGGTTGCACCCGAGATCCACATCAAAGCGCGGTTGTGCTGGCCGATAAGATCGCGCAGCGACGCGCCAAAGCTGCGGTTGACCAGCACCAGTCCCAGATCGACCAGCACCAGCGAAACGAACGTCAGCGCCCGTACATCGTCGTTCGGCATTCCGCTGCGCAGCGCGAACACATACAACCCTGCCAACACCAGGAAGGCGAAAATGCCCTGCAACAGGCTCCAGGCGATAAGGGCCGGCGAGAACAACAAATTTTCGGGCGGGCGCGGCGGCCGGTTCATGATGTTTTCCTCCTCCTTCTCCGCCTCGAACACCATCGAGCATACCGGGTCGATCACCATCTCCAGAAACGCGATATGAACTGGCCCAAAGATCAGGGGCAGCCCGGTCAGCAGAGGCAGCAACGCCAACCCGGCAATCGGCACATGCACCGCGATGATGTAGGCCATCGCCTTGCGCAGGTTGTCGTAAATGCGGCGCCCGAGCCGGATGGTCCGAACGATCGAGCCGAAATCGTCATCCAGCAGTACAAGCGACGCTGCCTCCCGCGCCACATCGGTCCCGCGCCCACCCATGGCGATGCCAATGTCGGCGGCTTTCAGGGAGGGTGCATCATTGACCCCATCGCCTGTCATCGACACCACCTGGCCACTCGCCTTCAGCGCCTGCACAATCCGCAGTTTCTGCGCTGGCACGATGCGGGCGAAGATGTCAACGCGCTGGACGGTTTGCCGCAGCTCATCGTCGCCCATCCGCGCGATGCCGGGTCCATCCACCACCGACCCCGCATCGAGGCCGGCCTGGAGGGCGATTGCACGGGCGGTCAGCGCGTAGTCCCCGGTGACCATCACCACCCTTATCCCAGCCGCCCGGCATTCGGCGATGGCGGCAGGAACAGAGCGGCGCAGAGGGTCGGCAAGCCCGGCGAGCCCCAGCAGGTGGAAGGTGAACTCTCGGGGCGATTCGGGCAGCGATGCATCCGCGCTCGCCTCCGCCACGGCCAGGACGCGCATGCCCGCCTCCGCAAGCCGATCGGCCTTGCGGGCAAGTTCGTCCCGTGCCGCCGGGTCTAGCCGGCAAAGCTGCGCGATCGCCTCCGGCGCACCCTTGGCCGCGACGCGCAGCTTGCCGCCCGCGGATGAACGCCATACCTGCGTCACCGCCAGAAGATCGGGTTGAAGGCCATAGGTGCGCTCCAGGCTCCAGCCTGCCACATCGTCCCCGCCGGTCGCGGCAACCGCCTGGAAGGCCTGATCCATCGGATCATAGGCATCCGGAGCGCTTGCCAGGGCGGCCGTCGTGACCAGCCGGCGAAACGCGGGCGGAGGCGGCCGGCCATCCACAACGGGCACCATCTCGCCGTCGGCCTGCAACGCGGCGACCGACATGTGGTTCTCCGTAAGCGTCCCGGTCTTGTCGGTGCATAGTACGGTCGCTTCGCCCAGCGTTTCAATGGCTGACGCCCGGCGGGTGAGCACCCGCGCCCGCGACAGACGCCAGGCACCCATGACCATGAATACAGTCAGTACCAGGGGAAATTCCTCCGGCAGCATGGACATGCCCAGCGCGATTCCCGCCAGCAATGCATCCAGCCACGCGCCGCGGAACAGGCCGTAGAGCAGGACGACCAGAAGGCAGCAGACAAGCCCGGCCGCGGCGGAGATGCGAACAATGCGTGCGGTCTGCCGGCTCAGGTTCGCGGGTGCGGTCTCGATTTCTCCAAGCGCCTGGCCAATGCGGCCAATCCCGCTTTTCGGACCGGTCGCCCGCACTTCCGCAAGCCCTTGTCCGCGCACCACCAATGTGCCGGAGAATACGTACGGCAAATCATCGCCGCCGGGGTGCATATCCGGCATTACCGCCGCTTCAGATACGCGCTTGCGGACCGGCACCGATTCGCCAGTCAGCAGGGATTCATCAGTCTGCAGCTCGCGTGCCTCGATCAGGACGGCATCAGCCGGAACCCGGTCACCTTCCGACAGCACGATGAGATCGCTACGCACCACCTCCCGACCCGCGATCCGCACGCGCTCGCCATCCCGAATCACCAACGCCCGGGGGCTGGTGAGGTCCCGCAGCGCATCAAGTACGCGCTCGCTTCTCTCCTCCTGAATGACCGCGATCGCCACCGAAAGGGAGGCGAACGCGAGCAGGAGTATCGCCTCCAGCCGGTCACCGAGCAGGAGGTAGATCAAGCCGGCGCCCAGAAGCATCCCGAACATCGGTTCGGAGATGATGTCCCATACGATGCGGAAGAACGAACGGCGCCCGGCACGCGGCAACTCATTCGGGCCGTCGCGCAGCAATTGTTCGGCCGCTTCCCTGGCACCCAAGCCACGCGGATTGACCTGAGCGGGATGGACGCTCACCGGGAAGGCGCCGCGGTTACGCTGGAAGCCCGGGTACGATGTGTTCGGCGGGTCATTCAAGATGCCACCCGATCCTTGAAGAAGCCGGCCAGAAAGTGCCGCATACAAGCGGCATCGCTGGCGGGCGATGGCCGACATTGAGCCGTTCTCTTAATGGCGATCCGTGGCAGACGGCATGACTCCGATCAAGGGATTGGTCGCTGCCTGACTGAAAAGGTTAAATTTTTCGGGATCAGCGTGTGGGGAGCTGGAATATGAGGCCGACGAGCGCACAGCGCTATGCCACCTGATCGTAAACGTCACGGACGGTAGAGTTACATTTCGTATTATATCGCGCCCGTTGCGTTTCATTTTTTCGGCTACAGCTAGGTCAGCTCACCGACCAGGAGATTGTCCATGTCTCATCCGAAAAGCCTGTTGAAAGCGGCCTGCGCGATCGGCATGGCGCTGCTGCTGTCCGGCTGCGTGATTGTTCCATGCTGCGGCGGCGGGTATTACCACCGCTGGCACTATTGGGGTGACTGACACGCGTGAGTGAAACCGTACGTCGCTCCTCCGGCGGCCGGCCGACTGCAAGGGCCGCCGCATTGCTGGAAACCACGATCCTGGACACTGCGACCGCGGCTTTCCTCGCCGAGGGCTACGCCGCGACCTCGATCGAGTCCATCGCCAGGGCGTGCGGCATCGCCAAGCGCACGTTGTATGCACGCTGGAGCGGAAAGCCCGCACTGTTCCGGGCGGTGCTGGAGCGGCTGATGGCGAAATGGCTGTCAGGCGCGGGCGATTGGTCCGCCCGCGAATCGTTGGCGGAGGCGCTGGACGAAGCCGCCGCCCGCATCCTGGAGGTCGCGCTGACGCCCGAAGCGATTGCATTGAACCGCCTGCTGATCGCCGAGAGTACCCGGTTTCCAGAACTCCCCTTCATGATGCGCCAGGCGGGCGCCAGCCAGGGTGTCGCGAGAATTGCCGCGCTGCTGGAACAAGCCGTGGCATCGCGCGCCATACCGCCGTTGGACACGGCGTTCGCCGCCGAACAATTCCTGCATCTGGTGCTGGCCGGACCGCAACGCCGGGCGATGGGACTGGGGCCGGCGCTGGACCCGGCGCAGATACATCTATGGCGGAAATCCGCGGTAACACTGTTTCTATCCGGCATTAAAAACTGAAGGTTGCCGGGCCGGCTGAAAAGATGTTACCGAACGCTCATCCAAGAGCAGGGACATGCGGCTTTATGAAGCTTTTGCTGACGGGCGGGTGCGGATTTATTGGCTCCGCCGTGGTACGCTACCTGCTTCGCCATACCGGCCATACGGTCGTCAATGTCGATAAAATGACCTACGCCGCGTCGGAAGATGCGCTTGAAGACGGCTTGAAACACAATCGTCACATTCTGATCAAGGCCGACATTGCCGATGCCGCCGCTATGCGGCAGGTGTTCGAAACCCATGACCCGGACGCGGTGATGCATCTGGCGGCCGAAAGCCATGTGGATCGTTCCATCGACGGCCCGGCGGATTTCGTCCAGACCAATGTTGTCGGCACCTTCATCCTGCTGGAAGCCGCCAGACGCCATTACGGCGCGTTGCAGGGCGACCGGAAGGCGGCGTTCCGCTTTCATCATGTTTCCACCGACGAAGTGTTCGGCGCGCTGGAACACGACGACCCGCCGTTCACCGAAACCACGCCCTACGATCCGCGCAGCCCCTACTCCGCCACCAAGGCCGCATCCGATCATCTCGTCCGCGCCTGGAGCCATACCTACAAGCTGCCGACGATCGTTTCCAACACCTGCAATAACTACGGGCCGTGGCAGTTCCCGGAAAAGCTGATCCCGCTGGTGACGCTGAACGCGCTGCAAGGCAAAGACCTGCCGGTGTATGGCGACGGGTCGAACATGCGCGACTGGCTGTTCGTGGAAGATCATGCCGCCGCTCTGGTGCGCGTGGCCGAGATGGGCGTGCCCGGCGAAACCTATGCCATCGGCGGCCGCCAGCCGCGCACCAATCTGCAAGTGGTAAAGGCCATCTGCGCGCACCTGGACACGCGTGTCCCCGACCCCGCCGGCCCGCGGGAGCGTCTGATCCGCTTTGTCACCGATCGCCCGGGGCACGACTTCCGCTACGAAATCGATCCCTCCCGCAGCGAGGTTGCGCTGGACTGGAAGGCGCCGCACGATTTCGAAACCGGACTGGCGAAGACGATCGACTGGTATCTGGACCATCGCGCGTGGTGGGAAGCGCTGCATGCCGCGAAATATGCCGGCCAGCGTTTGGGCACCTCGACTGAAAACAAAGGAAAAGCAGCATGAAGGGCATCTTGCTGGCCGGCGGTTCCGGCACGCGCCTGCATCCGATGACCCTGGCGGCGTCGAAGCAGCTTCTGCCGGTCTATGACAAGCCGATGGTCTATTACCCGCTGTCCACCCTGATGCTGGCGGGTATCCAGGACATAATGCTGATTT